>NZ_JAEIMH010000043.1:16774-48607 GCF_016464295.1 Streptomyces sp. N35
TGGCCCGCCCCATGGGCTGACGGGCCGGGCCGAGGGCCCTGGGCGCGAGCCGGGGACCCTCGGCCCGACCCGGGGGCCCTCGGCGCGAGCCCAGGCCTCTCGGCTCGAACCGGGGTCCTCGGCCCGAACCCAGGCCTCTCGGCCCGAGCCGGGGATCCTCAGCCCGAGCCCAGGCCTCTCGGCCCGAACCGGGGATCCTCAGCCCGAGCCCAGGTCCCTCGGCCCGAACCGGGGATCCTCAGCCCGAGCCCAGGTCCCTCGGCCCGAACCGGGGATCCTCGGCGCGAACCCAGGTCCCTCGGCCCGAACCGGGGATCCTCGGCCCGTCACGCCTTCAGCCCGCGCCTCACCCCAGATGCGTGGCCGCGAACAACCTGACCACCGCCGGGAGCACCACGACCGACGGCCCGGGTTCCGCGAGCGCCTTGGCCAGGTCCTCCTCCAGCGAAGCCGGCGAGGTCCGCACCGCCGGCACCCCGAACGACTCCGCGAGCGCCACGAAATCCGGGCGGGACAGCTCGGTGCCCGTGGCCTCGCCGAACGCGTCCGTCATGTACTCGCGCAGGATCCCGTAGCCGCCGTCGTCGACGATCAGCCAGGTGACGGGGAGGCCGTACTGCTTCGCCGTGGCCAGCTCGGCGATCGAGTACATCGCGCCGCCGTCGCCGGAGACCGCGAGCACCGGCTTCGACGGGTCGGGCGCCGCCGGACCCGGCGCCGCCCGGTAGGGCGAGGCCCGACCGCCCCCACCCCCGGCCCGGGGGACGGTGGTGGGGCGTGGGCCGAGTGCATCGTGTTGGGGCGGCGGGCGTCGAAGGCCGACCAGGCCCAGTACGCCAGGATCGTCATGTCCCAGAAGCTGGGCGACGCATCGGGGAGGGCGGACCGGATCGAGGCGAGCAGCCGCTGCTCCTTGTCCAGGCCCTGCGCGTCGATCCGCTCCCGTACACGGGCGAGGACCTCCCGTACGCGAGAGGCCGCCGATGCGTCCTCGCGCGGGCCGTCGAGGGTTTCGAGCAGGGCGGTCAGGGCGATACGGGCGTCCGCGTGGATGCCGAGCGCCGGGAGGTTGGACTCCAGCTTGCCCGCGTCCGCCTCGATCTGGATGACCCGGCCGCGGGGCTTGAACGTGTGGTAGTTCGAGGAGAGTTCGCCCAGGCCCGAGCCGACCACAAGGAGGACATCCGCGTCCTCGAGGAAGTCGGTGGTGTGCCGGTCCTCCAGCCAGGACTGCAGGGAGAGGGGGTGCTCCCAGGGGAAGGCGCCCTTGCCGCCGAAGGTGGTGACCACCGGGGCGTTCAGCTGCTCGGCGAGCGCGCGCAGCTTGCCCGAGGCGTCCGAGCGGACCACTCCGCCGCCCGCGATGATCGCGGGACGCGCCGCGTTCGCCAGCAGGTCGGCGGCCACCGCGGTCAGTTCGGGGCGCGGCAGGAGGCCGTGCGGGAACGCGTCGACCGGCGTGACCTGCGGCAGCGCGGTCTCCGCGAGCAGCACGTCCTGCGGGATCTCCACCCATACCGGACCGTGCGGGGCGGAGAGCGCCGACTCCCAGGCCGCCGCGATCGCCGAGGGGATCTGCGACTGCGTACGGACCGTGTGCACGGACTTCACGATGTCGCGGAACGAGGCCTGCTGGTCGCGGAGTTCGTGCAGATAGCCGTGGCGTCCGCCGCCGAGTCCCGCCGTCGGGATCTGGCTGGAGATCGCGGGGACGGGCGCGGAGGCCGCGGCCGCCTCCTGGGGCGCGGCGGGCGAGGTCAGCGCGCCCGGTCCGGGGGACAGGAGCAGCGGAGCCGCCTCGCCCGTGACCCGGCCATAGGCATCGGCCGCGAAGCCCGCGTTGTTCTCCACCCGCAGGCCCACATAGCGCAGGTCGGAGCGGCGCAGCGCGTCGAACATGCCGAGCGCGTGCTGGCCGGGCAGCCCGAAGACCGTGGTCGCACCGAGGCCCTGCAGGGTCTCGATGACGAGGTCACCGCCATTGCGCCCGGCCGGCGGGTTCAGCGCCGCCGCCACCTGGGCCGGCGTCGGCCGCAGCTCGATGTCGTGGTCGTGAGTCACTGGGCGCCCTCCGCGGCGCGACGTGCCTCCGCGATCTGCCGGCTCATGATCGTCGTCAGCTCGTACGCCGTGTGCGATGCGGCCACCGCGGTGATCTCCGCGTGGTCGTACGCGGGCGCCACCTCGACCACGTCCGCCGAGACCAGGTTGCAGGAGGACAGTCCGCGCAGGATCTCCAGGAGCTCGCGCGAGGTCATGCCGCCCGCTTCGGGCGTGCCCGTGCCGGGCGCGTGCGCCGGGTCCAGGCAGTCGATGTCGATCGAGATGTACAGCGGACGGTCGCCGATGCGCTGGCGCAGCTGGTCCGCGACCTCGTCCGCGCCGCGCCGGTAGACGTCCGCGGAGGTGACGATGCCGAAGCCCATCTTCTCGTCGTCGGTCAGGTCCTGCTTGCCGTACAGCGGCCCGCGGATGCCGACGTGCGACAGGGCCGAGGTGTCGAGGATGCCCTCCTCGACCGCGCGCCGGAACGGGGTGCCGTGCGTGTACTCCGCGCCGAAGTAGGTGTCCCACGTGTCCAGGTGCGCGTCGAAGTGCAGCAGCGCGACCGGCCCGTGCTTCTTGGCGACGGAACGAAGGAGCGGCAGGGCGATGGTGTGGTCGCCGCCGAGGGTCATCAACCGGGCGCCCGTGCCGAGCAGTTCGTCGGCGGCGGCCTCTACGGTCTCGACCGCCTCGTTGATGTTGAACGGGTTGGCCGCTATGTCGCCCGCGTCCGCGACCTGCGCGAGCGCGAACGGGGAGGCGTCCTGCGCCGGGTTGTAGGGGCGGAGCAGCCGCGAGGCCTCGCGGATGGCATTGCCGCCGAAGCGCGCGCCCGGGCGGTAGGAGGCCCCGCTGTCGAAGGGCACGCCGGCGACGGCGACGTCGGTCCTGCCGACCTCGTCGAGGCGGGGCAGCCGCGCAAAGGTGGCCGGGCCCGCGTACCGCGGGATCCGGGAGGAATCCACGGGTCCGCGCGGGGTGGCGGACGGGGTGCCGGGGGTCTCGCTGCTGCTCATCGTCGAGCTCCTTCAAGGTCGTGCGGGTGGAACGGGTCGTACGGGTCCTACGGCTCGCGCAGTCCGTACGGGTCCTTCGGCTCTCACCGTCCGTACGGGTCCTGCGCGTCTCGCGGCGATGCGGCTCTCGCCGAATCAAGTGTCGCTCAGGTCGGCACCGCGAAGATCAGCCTGTGGACAACCGAGGGGCTGTGGACAACTCGGTCACCCACAAGGGGGGCCGGGCCCAGCGGCAGAGGGGGGAGTTCGCCGCCGGACCCGGCTGGGGAAAGGGCCTAAGGCCCAGGTCAGCATGGGTTACGTCCCGGCCGTCACAGCCTCGGCCGACCAGTCGCCCCGGCCATCACAGCCTCGGCCGGCCCGTCGTCCCGCCTCGGCGTCACAGCCTCGGCCGGCCCGTCGTCCCGGCCCCGGTCGTCACAGCCTCGGCCGGCTCCTCGTCCCCACCCCGCCCCGCCAGCCGCTCCCGCCAGTTCGCGAGCACGGCCTCGTCGGTGGGCCGGGTGGCCAGGGAGACGGCGACATAGGCGGCGAGGGAGGCGAGGAGCCCGTAATAGACCGGCTCGTTCGCGAGGATCCCGTACTTCCACATCAGGAAGATCACGGTCGCACCGCCGACACCGACCGCGGCCAGCGCCCCGTGCACCGTGCCGCGCTTCCACAGCAGTCCGCCGAGGATCGGCACCAGCAGCCCGCCGACGAGCAGGTCGTACGCGACGGTCAGGCCTTCCAGGACGCTGTCCAGCTGGATCGCGATCACGATCACGGCGACGCCCATGATGAGGATGAAGATCCGGTTGCCCCGCACCTCGTCGCGCTCACTGCCGGCCGCACCCGCGACCCCGCGTATCCGCGACCAGATGTCGTTGTTCGCCACGGTCGCCGACGCGATCAGCGCACCGGACGACGTGGACATCACGGCCGCCAGCGCGGCGGCGAGCACCAAGCCGCGCACCCCGACCGGGAGTTCCTCCTTGACGATCGTCGCGAAGGCGTCGTCGGCCGAGCCGAGCTTCGGGAAGAGCACCTTGGCCGCCGTACCGATCAAAGCTCCGGCCACCGCGTACGCCAGGCAGTACGTACCGGCCACGGTCCCGCCCCACTTGGCCGTGGTGTCGCTGCGCGCGGTGAACACCCGCTGCCAGATGTCCTGCCCGATCAGCATGCCGAACGTATAGATCAGGACGTACGTGAAGATCGTCTCGCCGCCGATGCCGAGCGGGTCGAAGTACGAGGTCGGCAGGGACTCCTGCATCTCGCCGAAGCCGCCCGCCTTCACGACGGCGATCGGCAGGAGCAGAAGCAGCACCCCGATCGTCTTGACCACGAACTGCACCATGTCGGTGAGCGTGATCGACCACATGCCGCCGAGCGTCGAGTACACGACCACGATCGAGCCGCCGAGGATGATCGACATCGTGCGGTTCAGGTCGAAGAGGACGTCGAAGATCGTGGCGTACGCGATGGTCGACGTGACCGCGAGCATCAGCGTGTACGCCCACATCACCAGGCCCGAGATGATGCCGGCGCGGCCGCCGTACCGCAGATCGAGCATCTCGGAGACGGTGTAGACCTTCAGGCGCGCGATCCGCGCCGAGAAGAAGACGCTGAGCGCGAGCAGTCCGAGGCCGATGGTGAACACCATCCAGGCGCCCGAGAGGCCGTACTGGTAGCCGAGCCCGACACCGCCGATCGTCGAGGCGCCGCCGAGGACGATCGCGGCCATGGTGCCGGAGTACATCCACGGTCCGAGCCGGCGTCCCGCGACCAGGAACTCGCTCTTGTTGCGGGCCCGGCGCATCCCCCACCAGCCCATGGCGAGCATGCCGGCGAGATAGACGACGATCACTGCGTAATCGACAGCCATGACGTGCCATCCTCCGATGCGCCTGGGGGCGGGTTCGTGGGTTGACACTAGGTGGCCCGCACAGGGCCGTGAAGTGTACGTTTCATCCATTCACGAGCCCCCGGATGGAGGGATCGCCCACCATGCCGGAAGGCAAACCGGACCCCGCGCCCCCCGAAGCGGCACCGGCCGCCCCACCCACCCCGCCCATCCCCCTGAACGCCCTCCTCGCCCGCACCGATCTGGGCCTGCGCCAGGTGGCCGGGCCCGTCGACCCCGAGACCGCCGTGCACTGGGTGCACACCAGCGAGATGGCCGACCCCTATCCGTATCTCCTCGGCGGCGAGCTGCTCCTGTCCGCGGGCGTGCACTGCCCCGACCCCTCCGACGCGGCGCACTACGACACGTACGCCGCCCGGATCGTGCAGGCCGGCGGCGCGGCGCTCGGGTTCGGGATCGCGCCGGTGCACGACCGGGTGCCGCAGCCGCTGATCGAGGCCTGCGACCGCTATGGGCTTCCGCTGCTCGAAGTCGCCCCGAAGACCCCGTTCACGACGGTCGCGCGGGCGGTCTGGCAGCTGATGGCGCAGGCCCGCCATGCCGAGCTGCGCCGGGTCGCCGAGGCCCAGCAGGCCCTCGCCGCCGCGGCCGCCCGCCCCGACCCGGTGCCCTCCGTGCTGCGCCAACTGGCGCGCAGGCTGGGCGGATACGCGGTACTCCTGGGCGCGTCCCCGGAACGCTCGGCGGGGCGCACACCCCACGCCCCGGTCCGCGCCGCGCTCGACCACCTCGCCCAGGTCGTCGGCCCGGGCGCGGCGCGCCCCGCCTCGGCCACCGACACCGTGGCCCCGGACGCCCACCTCGCCGCGTACGCCCTGGCCGGAGCCCCCGGACTCGCCCTCGGCGTCGTCACCTCGGCCCGCGAGCCCGGCGACCACACCATCGCGGGCGCCGCGGCCGTACTCCTCTCCCTGCTCACCGCCGAGCACCAGGGCGCGGCCGAGACCCGCCGCAGCGGCGCGCTCGTCCGGCTGCTGCTCGGCGCCCGGCCCGACGACGTCGCCCCGCTCCTCGGCCCGGCGCCCTGGACCGTCGTCCGCGGACGCCCCGCCGAAGGCACCGCGGATCCGGGCGCGTTGGCGGCCGCGCTGGGCAGCGCGCTCTTCGACAGCGACCGCGACGGTGTACGGGTGGTCCTCACCGCGAACGCCGAGCCCACGGCTCAGCCCGGCTGGACTCTCGGGGCCGGTGCGCCCGTCGCCCCCGCCGAGCTGGCCACCGCGGACGTCCAGGCCCTGCGCGCGCTGGGCCGCGCGGAAGCCACCCGCTCCCCCTTCGTACGGCATGGCGTACGGGCGGGGCTCAAGGAGCTCGTCCCGCCGGCGCAGGCCGAGGCCCACGCCCGCACCTTGCTCGCCCCGCTGCACCAGGCTCCGAACGGCGAAGCCCTCACCGAGACCCTGCGCACCTGGCTCTCCCTGCACGGCAGTTGGGACCGCACGGCCACCGCCCAGGGCGTCCACCGCAATACGGTCCGCCAGCGCGTGGCCCGCTGCGCGGCGCTCCTGGACACGGACTTGGACGATCCGGATGTCCGTATGGAGCTGTGGTTCGCGTTGCGGGTGGGTCCCTGAGCGGTGCGGGTGGGTCCCTGAGTGGTGCGGGTGAGGCCCTGAGCGGTGCCGGTGGAGCCCTGAGCGGTGCCGCTGGGGCAGCGAATGGTGCGGGTGGGGCCCTGAGGAACACATGTGCCGTCCACCGACCGGGACGCCGAGCCGCTCCCACCGCCCTGAAGGCACAATGAACCCATGCCGATACCCAGCCGCGAAGCCCTCGTCGACCATCTCGTCCGTACGCGTATCGCCGGTGATGTCGCCACACCCCGCGAGAACAACCTGAGCCATTACCGCAAGCTCTCCAACGGCGACCGCCACTACTGGCTGGGAATCGACCTCGGCGACCGCTGGACGGACGAGCAGGACGTGCTCGCCGTGATGGCCGAGCGCTGCGGAGTGATCGACGATCCCGCGCACCGCCATGGCCAGGACACCATCGACCCCGAGCTGACCGTCGCGGGCCTGGAGCGGATGGCGGCGCGGCTGCGGAAGGCCGCCGACGCCCAGGAGCGGGTCCTTTTCGCGACCGGTCACCCCGGCTCGCTGCTCGATGTGCACCGGGCGACCGCCGAGGCGATGCGCCGCGCGGGCTGCGAGATCGTGCGCATCCCCGGCGGGCTCGTGGCCGACGAGGGGTATGTCTTCCAGTTCGCCGACATCGCGGTGTTCGAGCGGGGCGCCAGCATCTGGCACACCCACTCCCCCGAGCCGATGAACGCGATCCTCGACGCGCTCGAGCACGAGGGGAGCCCGCTGCCCGACCTCGTGGTCGCCGACCACGGCTGGGCGGGACGGGCCGGCCAGCGCGGGATCGACTCGGTCGGTTACGCGGACTGCAATGACCCGGCCCTGTTCCTCGGCGAGGCCGAGGGCATCGTCCAGGTGACGGTGCCGCTCGACGACCACGTACTGGATCCGCGGTTCTACGAGCCGATGACGGCGTTCCTGCTGGACGCGGCGGGTCTCGAATAGAGCCTCACGCGGGGTCCGTGGCCCGCACTGGCGGTGTCGGATCGATGAACACCCGCCGCACCGCCGGGAACCGGGCCCGCAGCCGCCGTTCCGCCTCCTCGCAGGCCCACTCCACATCCGCCGCCGTGGACACATCGCGGAAGTCGGCCTTGGCCGCGATCAGGACCTCGTTGGGGCCCTGCACGAGCGTCACCAGGTCGACGACCTCCATCACATGCGGTACGTCGAGGAGTTCGGCCCGCACCTCGGCCCGCATCTCCGGCGGCAGCGAACGCCCGATCAGGTGCTCGGCGTTGCTGCGGCCCAGCTCCCAGGCCACCCACACCAGGAGTACGCCGATCAGGATCGACGCCACGCCGTCGTAGACGCCGGAGCCGGTGAGCTGGCCGCCGAGCAGGCCGCCGGCCGCGAGCGCGAGGCCGATCAGGGCGGCGACGTTCTCCAGGAGCACCGCCTTGACCGCCGTGTCCGGTGTCTCGCGCACATAGCGCGCGATGCGGGTGTGGAAACGGGCCGCCTCGCCCTTCACCTGGCGCCAGGCGACCAGCAGCGAGTAGCCCTCCAAGAGGAAGGCGACCGCCAGGATGAGGTACGAGATCGTCGGATTGCCCGGCTCCTCGCCGTGCGTGAGCGTGTGGATCCCGTCGTACACGGCGAAGACCCCGCCGCCGACGAAGGTCGCGACGGCCGCGAGCAGCGCCCAGACGTAGCGCCGGCCGCCGTAGCCGAGCGGATGCTCCTCGTCGGCCGGTTTCTCGCTGCTCTTGAGCGAGACGAGCAGCATCACCTCGGTGACGGTGTCGGCCAGCGAGTGCGCGGCCTCGGAGAGCATCGCGCTGGAACCACTGATGATCCCGCCGACGGCCTTGGCCACGGCGATCCCGAGGTTGGTGAGGACGGCGACGATGACCGTCCCCACGGACTCGGAGTGTTCCGGCTGCTCCGGGGCTTCGAGGTCGCTCATGCGGTGACGGTATGTCCGGTACGTGTGATGTGCGCGGTTGGCGTCGCGTTCGGGCGGGATTTTCTCCCCGCCCCGCCCCTTCCCGAAACTGGGGCTTCGCCCCGGACCCCTTCATCCGAACTTCGTTCGGATCTCCTCAAACGCCGGAGGGGCTGAAAGATCGCCTCAAACGCCGGCGGGGCTGGGTGCTCAGCGCGGAACCCGCACCACACCCTCCTGGATCACCGAGATCGCCAGCCGCCCGTCCTGCGTATAGATCCGCGCCTGCCCGAGCCCACGTCCGCCGGAGGCCGACGGTGACTCCTGGTCGTAGAGCAGCCATTCGTCCGCGCGGAACGGGCGGTGGAACCACATCGCGTGGTCCAGGGAGGCCCCGACCACATCGCCGACGGTCCAGCCGCCGCGGCCGTGCGCGAGCAGCACCGAGTCGAGCAGCGTCATGTCCGATACGTACGTGGCGAGGCAGACGTGGAGCAGCGGGTCGTCGCCGAGCTTGCCGTTCGCGCGGAACCAGACCTGTGAGCGCGGCTCGCGCGGCTCGCCCACGGTCCCGTACGGAGGGGCCTGCACGTAGCGCAGATCGACCGCCCCGCGCTCCTTGATCATGCGGTCCACGATGCGCGGGTCACGGAAGTTGTGCGCGTACCGCGGCAGCATCTCGGCCGCGGTCGGCAGCGTCTCCGGGTCGGGCGAGGCAGGCATCGCGGCCTGGTGCTCCAGGCCTTCCTCGTACGCCTGGAAGGAGGCCGAGAGGTGGAAGATCGGCTTTCCGTGCTGGACCGCGACGACCCGGCGCGTGGTGAAGGAGCGGCCGTCGCGGATGCGGTCGACCTCGTACACGATGGGCGCGCCCGGGTCGCCCGTGCGCAGGAAGTACGCGTGCAGCGAGTGCGCGTCACGCCCTTCGGGCACGGTGCGGCCCGCGGCGACCAGGGCCTGGGCGGCGACCTGCCCGCCGAAGACCCTGGGCACCAGTGCGGAGCGTGACTGGCCGCGGAAATAGTCCTGCTCGATCCGCTCCAGGTCGAGCAGATCGAGCAGGCCCTGCAGTTCGTCGTTCAAGACGGTGTCCCGGGAGTCCTGGTGTCCTAGAGACCCATGTCCTTCGCGATGATCGTCTTCATGACCTCGCTGGTGCCGCCGTAGATCCGGTTGACGCGGTTGTCCGCGTACAGGCGGGCGATCGGGTACTCGTTCATGAAGCCGTAGCCGCCGTGCAGCTGGAGGCAGCGGTCGATCACGCGGTGCGCGACCTCGGTGGCGAACAGCTTCGCGGATGCGGCCTCGGCGGCGGTCAGCTCGCCCTGGTCCAGAGCCTCGAGCGCGCGGTCGACCACGGCCTCGGCGGCGTCCACCTCGGCCTGGCAGGCGGCCAGTTCGAACTTGGTGTTCTGGAAGGACGCGACGGTCTTGCCGAAGACGGTGCGCTCCTGCACGTACTCCTTGGCGAACCGCACGGCGGCCTTGGCCTGCGCGTACGCGCCGAAGGCGATGCCCCAGCGCTCGCTCGCGAGGTTCTTGCCGAGGTAGGAGAAGCCCTTGTTCTCCTCGCCGAGGAGGTCGTCGACGGGGACCTCGACGTCGACGAACGCCAGCTCGGCGGTGTCGGAGGTCTTCAGGCCCAGCTTGTCGAGCTTGCGGCCGATCGAGTAGCCCGCGGACTTGGTGTCCACGGCGAACAGCGAGATGCCGAAGCGGCGGTCGTCCTCGCGCGGGGCGGAGGTACGGGCGCAGACGATCACGCGGTCGGCGTGCACACCGCCGGTGATGAAGGTCTTGGCGCCGTTGAGGACGTAGTGCGTACCGGCCTCGTTGAGCTTCGCGGTGGTCTTCATGCCGGCGACGTCGGAGCCGGTGCCCGGCTCGGTCATCGCGAGCGCCCACATCTCCTCGCCGGAGACGAACTTCGGCAGGTAGCGCTTCTTCTGCTCGTCGGTGGCGAGCATCTCGATGTACGGAAGGCCGAGGAGCACGTGGACCCCGGAGCCGCCGAAGGAGACGCCGGCGCGGGCGGTCTCCTCGTACATCACGGCCTCGTACTTGTGCGACTCGATGCCGGCGCCGCCGTACTCCTCCGGGACGCGGATCCCGAAGACGCCCAGCTCACCGAGCTTGTAGTAGAAGTCGCGGGGGGCCTGCCCCGCCGTGTACCACTCGTCGTAGACCGGGACGACCTCGTTCTCGATGAACGCGCGGATGGTCTCGCGGAACGCTTCGTGGTCCTCGGTGAATACGGTGCGGCGCACGTGGGGCCTCCTGATCGTCTGCGGCTACGACAGCACAGTGCGCATGGCTAAGCGCTTGCTCAGGTTACCGGCCAGTTGGTCTGTGCGTCCAGAGATGTGGGTCACGCCACCCTCGCGCAGAAACCCCTTACGCAGCCGCCGAGGCGAACGCCCCCAGCGCCATCCGGTGCAACAGCCCCGCCATCGCCGCACGCCCCGGCAGCGCGCCCGGGCGGCTCAGGTGCGGCGTCGAGTTCAGCAGCCCGAAGACGGCGTGCACGGACGCCCGCGCGTCCGCCTCGGACAGGGACGGATAGACCTTCCGTACGACGTCGACCCAGAGCTCCACGTACTGGCGCTGCAGCTGGCGCACCAGCTTGCGGTCGCTGTCCCGCAGGCGGTCCAGCTCGCGGTCGTGAAGGGTGATCAGCGGGCGGTCGTCGAGTGCGAAGTCGATATGGCCCTCGATGAGCGAGTCGAGCAGCTCGGCGGGGGTGCCCTCCACCTCGGCCACGCGCCGCTTGCCGCCGGTGAGGAGCTGCTCGCTGATGCCGACGAGCAGCTCGGCGAGCATCGCGTCCTTGCCCGCGAAGTGCCGGTAAAGGCCCGGTCCGCTGATGCCGACCGCGGCCCCTATCTCATCGACACCGACCCCGTGGAACCCGCGCTCCGCGAAGAGCCGCGCAGCCTCCTTGAGGATCTGCTCGCGGCGGGTCGCACCCGCGGTCGTCGTACTCATGAAGTCATTGTAGACAGCGCGGTTAGCGCTCGTTAACCTGGCGGAAATGGGTTAACGCTCATTAACCGAGCAGCTCATGGAAAGAGCAAGGGGGCTCACCACGATGCAGCAGGCACCCGTACTGGGCAGCGGCGCCGATCCGGCGTCCGAGGCCTGGCGGTCGAACGAGGCGGCGCACCGCGCCCTCGTCGATGAGCTGCGGTCCAAGCTGGCCGCGGCCCGCCTGGGCGGCGGCGAGAAGGCCCGCGCCCGTCATGTCGCCCGCGGCAAGCTTCTGCCGCGCGACCGCGTCGACGGTCTGCTCGACCCGGGCTCGCCCTTCCTCGAGCTGGCCCCGCTCGCCGCCGACGGTCTGTACGGCGGGGACGCACCGGCCGCCGGGGTGATCGCCGGGATCGGCCGGGTCAGCGGCCGCACCTGCGTGGTCGTCGCCAATGACGCGACCGTCAAGGGCGGCACGTACTACCCGATGACCGTCAAGAAGCATCTGCGCGCGCAGGCCGTGGCCCTGGAGAACCGCCTGCCCTGCGTGTACCTGGTCGACTCCGGCGGCGCCTTCCTGCCCATGCAGGACGAGGTCTTCCCCGACCGCGAGCACTTCGGGCGGATCTTCTACAACCAGGCCCGGATGTCCGGCGCCGGCATCCCGCAGATCGCCGCGGTCATGGGCTCGTGCACCGCGGGCGGCGCGTACGTGCCCGCGATGAGCGACGAGGCCGTGATCGTGCGCGACCAGGGCACGATCTTCCTCGGCGGCCCCCCGCTGGTGAAGGCCGCGACCGGCGAGGTCGTGACGGCCGAGGAGCTGGGCGGCGGCGAGGTGCACTCCCGTACGTCCGGTGTCACCGACCACCTCGCCGAGGACGACCCGCACGCCCTGCGCATCGTCCGCAACATCGTCGCCACGCTGCCCGAACCCGGCCCGTTCCCCTGGAACGTGGAGCCCGCCGAGGAACCGAAGGTCGATCCGTACGGGCTCTATGGCGCGGTCCCCGTCGATTCGCGTACGCCTTATGACGTACGGGAAGTGATCGCGCGGATCGTCGACGGCTCGCGTTTCCAGGAGTTCAAGTCCGAGTTCGGCACGACGCTCGTGACCGGCTTCGCGCGCATCCACGGCCACCCGGTCGGGATCGTCGCGAACAACGGGATCCTGTTCTCCGAATCCGCCCAGAAGGGCGCGCACTTCATCGAGCTGTGCGACCAGCGCGGCATCCCGCTGCTCTTCCTGCAGAACATCTCCGGCTTCATGGTCGGCCGCGACTACGAGGCCGGCGGTATCGCCAAGCACGGCGCCAAGATGGTCACGGCCGTCGCCTGTACGCGGGTGCCGAAGCTGACCGTCGTCGTCGGCGGTTCGTACGGCGCGGGCAACTACTCGATGTGCGGCCGGGCCTATTCGCCCCGCTTCATGTGGATGTGGCCCAACGCGAAGATCTCCGTGATGGGCGGCGAGCAGGCCGCCTCGGTGCTCGCGACCGTCAAACGCGACCAGTTGGAGGGCCGCGGGCAGGAGTGGTCGGCCGAGGACGAGGACACGTTCAAGGCGCCGATCCGCGAGCAGTACGAATCCCAGGGGAATGCTTACTACGCGACGGCCCGCCTCTGGGACGACGGTGTGATCGACCCGCTCGAGACCCGCCAGGTCCTGGGTCTGGCCCTGACCGCTTGCGCCCATGCGCCGCTCGGTGACCCCGAGTTCGGCGTCTTCCGGATGTGATGGGTGAGATGACGATGTTTGACACAGTGCTCATCGCGAACCGCGGCGAGATCGCCGTACGCGTGATCCGCACCCTGCGCGCCCTCGGGATCCGCTCGGTCGCCGTCTACAGCGACGCCGACGCCGAGGCCCGTCACGTACGGGAGGCCGATACGGCGGTACGGATCGGTCCGCCGCCCGCGGAAGGAAGGGGCGGCGCGCAGCGCCTCGTTGAGGGGCGGGGGTCGGGCGACGGGCGGGCGTATCTGCGCGTGGACGCCCTGATCGAGGCGGCCCGGCGCACCGGCGCCCAGGCGGTGCACCCCGGTTACGGCTTCCTCGCCGAGAACGCGGGCTTCGCGCAGGCCTGCGGGGGCGCCGGGCTGGGTTTTATCCGACCGCCGGGCCCCGCGGGCGGCCTCACGGGCGGCAAGAACCGCGCCAAGGAGACGGTGCAGGCGGCCGGGGTTCCGGTCGTGCCCGGCTCCTCCGGCAGCGGGCTCACCGATGCCCAACTCGCGGACGCCGCAAGGGAGATCGGCGCCCCGGTCCTCCTCAAGCCGTCCGCGGGCGGTGGCGGCAAGGGCATGCGGCTCGTACGGGATCTCGCGGTCCTGGACGACGAGATCGCCGCGGCCCGGCGCGAGGCACGGGCCTCCTTCGGTGACGACACCCTGCTCGTCGAGCGGTGGGTCGACCGGCCCCGGCACATCGAGATCCAGGTGCTCGCCGACGGCCACGGCAATGTGGTCCACCTCGGCGAGCGCGAGTGCTCACTGCAGCGCCGCCACCAGAAGGTCATCGAGGAGGCGCCCAGCGTCCTGCTCGACGAGGAGATCCGGGCCGCGATGGGCGCGGCGGCCGTGCAGGCGGCGCGCTCCTGCGGCTACTCGGGCGCGGGCACGGTGGAGTTCATCGTGCCGGGCGGCGACCCGTCCTCGTACTACTTCATGGAGATGAACACCCGCCTCCAGGTCGAGCACCCCGTCACCGAGCTGATCACCGGGGTCGACCTGGTGGAGTGGCAGGTCAGGGTCGCTTCGGGCGAGCGACTCCCGTTCGCCCAGGACGACATCACCCTCACCGGGCACGCGGTGGAGGCTCGCATCTGCGCCGAGGACCCGGCCCGCGGCTTCCTCCCCTCCGGCGGCGCGGTACTCGCGCTGCACGAGCCGTCCGGTGACGGCGTGCGCACCGACTCCGGGCTGAGCGAGGGCACGGAGGTCGGCAGCCTCTACGACCCGATGCTGTCCAAGGTCATCGCGTACGGCCCGGACCGCGCGAGCGCCCTGCGCAAGCTGAGGGGCGCGCTGGCCGAGACGGTCACGCTGGGCGTGCAGACCAACGCCGGGTTCCTGCGCAGGCTCCTCGCCCACCCGGACGTGGTGTCCGGCGAGCTGGACACGGGCCTGGTCGAGCGGGAGGTCGACGGCCTCGTCGACGCGTCCGTACCGGACGAGGTGTACGAGGCGGCGGCGCTGCTGCGGCAGGCCTCACTGGAGCCCGCCTCGACCGGCTGGACCGACCCGTTCGACGTGCCCAGCGGCTGGCGCATGGGCGGCACACCGGCCGAGGTCACCCACCACCTGAAGGTGCCGGGCCAGGACCCGGTGTCCCGGCCCGTACGCGGCCGCCTGCTCGAGCGCACCGAGGACCGGATCACCCTCGAACTCGACGGCCTCACCCACACGTTCACCTGCGCCGGCGACTGGCTCGGACGCGACGGCGACGCCTGGCACGTCCAGTCGTACGACCCGGTGGAGGCCTCCCTCACCGGAGCCGCCCACGTCGGCGCCGACACCCTCGCCGCCCCCATGCCCGGCACCGTGACCGTGGTCAAGGCGGCCGTCGGTGACGAGGTGGCGGCCGGGCAGTCGCTGCTCGTGGTCGAGGCGATGAAGATGGAGCACGTCATCGCCGCCCCGCACGCCGGCACCGTCACCGAACTCGACGTCACGCCCGGTACGACCGTCGCGATGGACCAGATCCTCGCCGTGGTCACCCCGCACGCGGAGGAGCAGTCATGACGGACCTGCCCATGGTCGTCCCGGCCCAGGGGCTCCCGTCCCGCGTCCGCATCCACGAGGTCGGAGCGCGCGACGGACTGCAGAACGAGAAGGCGACCGTACCGACCGATATCAAGGCGGAGTTCATCCGCCGCATGGCCGCCGCCGGCCTCACCACCATCGAGGCGACCAGCTTCGTGCACCCCAAGTGGGTGCCCCAACTGGCCGACGCGGAGGCCCTGTTCCCGCAGATCAGCGGGATCGAGGGCGTCGACCTCCCGGTCCTCGTGCCCAACGAGCGGGGCCTCGACCGCGCCCTTGAGCTCGGCGCCCGCCGTATCGCCGTCTTCGGTTCGGCGACCGAGACCTTCTCGCAGCGCAACCTCAACCGGTCGGTCGCCGAGTCCCTCGCGATGTTCGAGCCGGTGATCGCCCGCGCGAAGGCCTCCGATGACGACAAGGTGCACGTCCGCGGCTATCTGTCGATGTGCTTCGGCGACCCATGGGAGGGCGCCGTCCCGGTCCGCCAAGTCGTCGGTGTGGCCAAGGCGTTGCTCGACCTCGGCTGCGACGAGCTGAGTCTCGGCGACACCATCGGCGTCGCCACCCCCGGTCACGTACAGGCGCTGCTCGCCGCGCTCAACGAGGCGGGCGTGCCGACCGGCGCCCTCGGCGTGCACTTCCACGACACGTACGGCCAGGCGCTCTCCAACACCCTCGCCTCGCTCCAGCACGGCGTCACCACGGTGGACGCGTCCGCGGGCGGCCTCGGCGGCTGCCCGTACGCGAAGAGCGCCACCGGCAATCTCGCCACCGAGGATCTCGTGTGGATGCTCGACGGCCTCGGCATCGAGACCGGGGTCGACCTGGCCGCGCTCACCGCCACAAGCGTGTGGCTGGCCGAACAGCTGGGCCGTCCCAGCCCCTCCCGCACCGTCCGCGCGCTCTCCCACAAGGACTGAGCCCGTCTCTCACCTGGAGTGATCAGGGATGACCCTGGACCACCGGCTCTCCGCCGAACACGAAGAACTCCGCCGTACCGTCGAGGCGTTCGCGCACGATGTCGTCGCGCCGAAGATCGGCGACTTCTACGAGCGGCACGAGTTCCCGTACGAGATCGTCCGCGAGATGGGCCGTATGGGCCTTTTCGGACTGCCCTTCCCCGAGGAGTACGGCGGGATGGGCGGCGATTATCTGGCGCTCGGGATCGCGCTCGAGGAACTGGCCCGTGTCGACTCCTCGGTCGCGATCACCCTGGAGGCCGGGGTCTCGCTCGGCGCGATGCCGCTCCATCTGTACGGGACCGATGAGCAGAAGCGGCAGTGGCTGCCGAAGCTGTGCAGCGGCGAGATGCTCGGCGCGTTCGGCCTGACCGAGCCGGGCGCCGGCTCGGACGCGGGCGGTACGCGCACGACGGCCGTACTCGACGAGGCCACCGACGAATGGGTGATCAACGGCACCAAGTGCTTCATCACCAACTCCGGTACGGACATCACCGGCCTGGTCACGGTCACTGCGGTCACGGGTCGCAGCGAGTCCGGGAAGCCGCAGATCAGCTCCATCATCGTCCCGTCCGGCACCCCCGGCTTCACGGTCGCCGCCCCGTACTCGAAGGTCGGCTGGAACGCCTCGGACACCCGCGAGCTCTCCTTCGCCGACGTGCGCGTGCCGCGCGCCAATCTGCTCGGTGAACTCGGCCGCGGTTACGCCCAGTTCCTGCGGATCCTCGACGAGGGCCGGATCGCGATCTCGGCGCTCGCGACCGGGCTCGCGCAGGGCTGTGTGGACGAGTCGGTGAAGTACGCGAAGGAGCGGCACGCGTTCGGCAAGCCGATCGGTGCCAACCAGGCCATCCAGTTCAAGCTGGCCGACATGGAGATGAAGGCCCACACGGCCCGCCTCGCCTGGCGGGACGCGGCCTCCCGTCTCGTGCACGGGGAGTCCTTCAAGAAGGAAGCCGCGCTCGCCAAGCTCTACTCGTCGACGATCGCCGTCGACAACGCCCGTGAGGCCACGCAGATCCACGGCGGGTACGGGTTCATGAACGAGTTCCCGGTGGCCCGGATGTGGCGCGACTCCAAGATCCTGGAGATCGGCGAGGGCACGAGCGAGGTGCAGCGGATGCTGATCGCGCGGGAGCTGGGGTTGTGAGCTGAGGCGCCGTGAGCTGAGTCCGGCGGGGTACCGGGACAGACCCCGCCCTCCCGGGGGCCGAGCCCCTTGAAGGCTATCGGCGCCCACTGACAACACCCCTCGGCAGGCGGGAGCGGACCTTAGGTTAGGTTAGCCTAAGGCCGAAGATCGACGGCTCCTCCGCGGTCCGCTCACCGCCCGTCCCGAGAAGGCAGATCCACCATGTCCAAGCCCCGTATGCCCCAGCTCTCCCGACGCGACCTCCTCGCCGCCGGCGGCGCCGCCGGTCTCGGCGCGCTGCTCGTCGCCTGCGGTGACGACAAGGGATCGAAGAAGGACAGCGGTTCGGAGCAGGCTGCCGACTCCGGTCCCTGGTCGTTCAAGGACGACCGCGGCACCGAGCTGAAGGCGGACAAGAAGCCGTCGAACATCGTGGCCTTCACCGGCACCGCCGCCGCGCTCCACGACTACGGGATCCAGGTCAAGGGCGTCTTCGGCCCGACCGAGACGAGCGACGGCAAGCCCGATGTCCAGGCCGGCGACATGGACATCAGCAAGGTCGAGATCATCGGCAACGCGTACGACAAGTTCAGTGTCGAGAAGTACGCCTCGCTGAACCCGGACCTCCTGATCACGGACATGTGGATCAAGGACCAGCTCTGGTACATCAGCGGCACCGCGGCCGAGAAGAAGATCCTCCAGCTCGAGGTGCCGACCGCCGCGCTGTGGGCCGCCGAGACCACCATGGACAAGGCCCTGGCCCGCCGGCTCGGCCTGGCCGTCTCGCTCGGCGCCGACGCCAAGGACAAGAAGGTCACCGACGCCAAGGCCGCCTTCGAGAAGGCCGCGGCCCGGCTGCGCTCGGCCGCCAAGGCCAACCCGGACATCACGGTCATGATCGGTTCGGGCTCCGCCGACCTCTTCTACGTCACGCTCGCCGAAACCGCCGCGGACACCGCGTACTTCGAGAGCCTCGGCGTGAAGTTCGTGAAGCCGAAGGTGAACGCGCAGGGCTTCTTCGAGGAGCTCAGCTGGGAGAACGTCGACAAGTACAAGGCCGACGTGATCATGATGGACAACCGCACGGGCACCCTGCAGCCGGCCGACCTGGACAAGTCCAAGCCGACCTGGAAGCAGCTCCCCGCGGTCAAGGCCGGTCAGATCATCCCGCGCGTGACCGAGCCGATCTACTCGTACGCGAAGTGCGCGCCGGTCCTCGACGACCTGGCGAAGGCGATCGAGGACGCGAAGAAGGTCACCAAGTGACCTTCCGTCTCTTCGGCCTCGAGGTCATACGGACCGAGCGCCTGTCGCCGTCCATGGCGCGGGTCACGTTCACCGGGTACGGAGAGGACGCGGGCCTGACCGGGCTCCACTCCGGCGGCCGCGACCAGTCCTGCTCGCTCTTCCTGCCCCTGCCGGGCCAGAGCGAGCCGGTGCTCCCGCCCGAACAGGAGCCGGGCGCCTGGTACATGGCGTACCGCTCGATGCCCGACGACGAGCGCGCGGTGATGCGCTCGTACACGGTGCGGGCCCAGCGCCCCGAGGCGGGCGAGGTCGACATCGACTTCGCGCTGCACACCGACGGCGGGCCCGCCTGCGTCTGGGCCGAGAAGGCCGCGCCCGGCGACCGCGTGAAGGTGCTCGGTCCGGCGGAGGCCGACAACACGGGCGTGCGGTTCAAGCTTCCGGAGCCGGCCCCCTGGGTGCTGCTGTGGGCGGACGAGACGGCCCTTCCGGCCGCGTCCTCGATCCTGGAGTCGCTGCCGGCCGGCCTTCCGGTCCGGGCGTTCTTCGAAGTCCCGTACACAGCCGACGAGTTGGCGCTGGAGACGGCGGCCGACCTCAAGGCGACCTGGCTCGCGCGCGAGAACGGCGCGAACGCGCTCGAAGCGATCCGGGAAGCCGCCGATCTGCCCGACGGAGCCCCGTACATCTGGCTCGCGGGCGAGGCGGGCGCGATGAAGCTGATCCGCCGCCACCTCATCAACGACCGCGGCTACGACCGCCGTTCGGTGAGCTTCACCGGCTACTGGCGCCAGGGCGCCAGCGAGGACCGGCTGCGCGACGAGGCGGCCGCGGGCGTCACGGAAACAGAAGAGGACTGAGCCTCTCACCTCACTCCGGCGCCCCGGGAGACGGTCCTCCCGGGGCGCCGGCATGTTTACCCTCTCAACCCCCCGGCCCGGGGACCCTCGGTGGCTTGGAGGTCTCCCTTCCCGGCGCGTCCCAGCGCGGCCCATGCGCCGCGAGCCGCTCCTTGTACGCGTCCCAGTCGTGCGTGGACGCGGGCGACCAGCCGAGCTCCGCGATCCCCGGCAGCCGCGGGAACGCCATGAACTCGATGTGCGCACTGGTCGAGATGGTCTCCGACCACAGCGGTGCCTCGACGCCGAAGACGGACGACTCCGGCGCCCCGGCCAGATACGTCCCCGGATCCCAGTCGTAGGACCGGTCCACCTCGACCAGACCCGCCCAGGCCAGGCCCAACGGGGTGTCCTTGGTGTACTTCATGTCGAGATACGAGCGGTCCGCCGGCGAGAGCACCAGCTTGGTGCCCTTCTTCGCCGCCGCCACGACCTGATCGCGCTCGGCCTGCCCGGTCTGGTCGTAGCCCCAGTACTGCGCGACCGCACCCTTGGCCGGGTTCCCGCCGGTCAGCTGATGCCAGCCCATCACCGTCTTCCCGTACTTGGCGACGATCGGCTGCACGCGGTCCATGAACTTCACGTAGTCCTCGTGCGGCGTCGAATGCGCCTCGTCCCCGCCGATGTGGAAGTACTTGCCGGGGGTGATGGCCGCGATCTCGCGGATCACGTCGTCCACGAAGTCGTACGTGACCTCCTTGGGCACACAGAGCGAGCTGAAGCCGACGTTCGTGCCCGTGTAGAGCGGCGGGGCGACCCCGTCACAGTTCAGCTCGGCGTACGAGGCGAGCGCCGCGTTGGTGTGACCGGGCATGTCGATCTCGGGGATGACCTCGAGATAGCGCTCGGAGGCGTAGCGCACGATGTCCTTGTACTGGGCCTTGGTGTAGTGACCGCCCTTGCCGCCGCCGACCTGCGTGGAGCCGCCGTACTCGGCCAGGCGCGGCCAGGAGTCGATGGCGATCCGCCAGCCCTGGTCGTCGCTGATGTGCAGATGGAGCTTGTTGACCTTGTACATCGCCATCTGGTCGATGTAGCGCTTGACCTGGTCGACGGTGAAGAAGTGCCGTGACACATCGAGCATGGCTCCGCGGTACGCGAACCGCGGTGTGTCCTCGATCCGCCCGCCGGCGACCTTCCAGGGGCCCCGCTGCCTGCTGTCGGACTCGATCCGCGGCGGCAGCTGCTGGCGCAGCGTCTGCACGCCGTGGAACAGTCCGGCGGGCTCCTTCGCGGTGATCGTGACACCGCCCTTGCCTGACTCGAATCGATAGCCCTCCGCGCCCAATTCCCGTGCCTTACGGGAGATTTCGAGCCGGATTCCGTCGCGCCCGCCCTCGTCGGTCACCGGCAGCCGGTAGCCCGTCGACGGCCTCAGTACCTGGGCGAGCTGCTCGCCGATCCGCCGCGCCTCGCGCGAATCGTCGGCGACGCGGATCCGGGTGCGGGAGGTGATCTCGTACGGCGATCCGCCGGCGTCGACCTCGGCCGGCGCGGGAATCACCTGGCCGAGCGGCACGACGGCGGGCGCCGCCTTCGCCTCGCCGGCCGGGGCCGCCCCGACACAGGAGATCCCGACCACCGCCACGAGCAGCAGCGAGCCGAGCAGTCTGGGGGTTGTCCATTGCTGTCTCACAAGTCTGTTTCCCTTCGGCGGGGTGCAGTCCAGTCCTGTGCGCAGTCGAACGGTCACCATGCGTACCGCACCCCACTCGGGCGGTCAAGGTATAGACCACTCGGACGGCCGGGGTGATGAGCAACTCGGCCTGCACCGGAGAGCCGGACCGGCCCCTGATGCAGAATCAATGGCATGGCGGAAATCATCCAGCGCGACGGGACCTGGACCTTCGACGGCGACACGCTCCGGCTCGTGCCAGGACACGACAAGAACGTCGGGCTGCTCCGCAAGACGCTGGGCGAACTGGAGGTCCCCATACAGGCGTTGGCGGGGATCTCCTTCGAGCACGGCAAGAAGCAGGGCCGCCTCAGGCTCCGCCTGCGCGAGGGCTCCGATCCGCTGATCCACGTCACGGGCGGCAAGCTGACCGACACGACCGATCCGTATCAGCTGACGGTGGAGTCGGACCGTTACGGCGTCGCCGAGTACTTCGTGGACGAGGTGCGCAACGCGCATCTCATCGAACAGGTCCCGACGGACCCCTGCACCGCCTACTTGCTCCCGGGTCCGTCCGTCCCGATCTCCGCCAGCGCCGGGGACGGCACCGCGAGCTTCGACGGCGAGCGCGTCCGGCTCGAATGGAAGTGGAACACCGAGGAGGCCAAGGCCGCCTCCGGCACCCGCACCCTCGCCCTCGACGACATCGAGTCCGTCGAGTGGCAGCCCTCGGCCGGCCTGGAGAACGGCTACCTCCGCTTCAAGGTGAGGAACGCCCCGACGAAGGCCCCGCCGAAGTACGACCCGAACGCGATCGAGCTGTGGGGCTTCAAGAAGGACCCCTTGATGTCCCTGATCGCCGCCGCCGTACAGGCCCGCCTCCCCCATCCGACCGCGGAGACCTCGCCCGCGGAGCCGCAGAAGTCGCTGACCGCGGCACCCGCCCCGACCGCCGACGACCACGACGCCCTCCTGCGCCGCCTGCGCGAACTGGGTGAACTTCACCAGGCCGGAATCCTCACGGACGAGGAGTTCACGATGGCCAAGCAGGCGGTCCTCAAGCGGCTGTGAACTCAGCCTCTGCGGCATTTGAGCAGATCCGAGCGAAGCTCGGATGCTGGGGTCCCGGGGCGAAGCCCTCGGTTTCGGGAAGGGGCAGGGCGGGGAAAAATCCAATCCCTGCCCGAAACCGGGCAGGATTCTTGCGAACACACCCCGGGATCCCCCAGGATCATGCAAATGCACGACGACCTCGTTGATCACCTGACACGCAGCACCCCGCTCGCGCGGGGTGAGGCCCTGCGGGTGATCCAGGACGTGCTCGCGTACTTCGACGAGACGACCGAAGACTTCGTCCGTCGCCGCCACCGCGAACTCCAGAGTCAGGGCCTGGTGAACGCGGCGATCTTCGAACAGATCTCGGCGGACCTGACCTACCGCGCGGTCGCACCCCCGGAGCTCTCACTCCGCCAGTTGCGCCGCATCGTCTACGGGTAGCCGGAAAGCCCCGGAAACCGCAGACCACAAGAGCTAGAAGACCGAGACCCAGAGGACCCTCAATATGTGCGGAATCGTCGGTTATATCGGCAAACGAGATGTGGCCCCCCTCCTCCTCGAAGGCCTGCAGCGCCTGGAGTACCGCGGCTACGACTCGGCCGGCGTCGTCATCACCGGCCCCAAGGCCACGGGCCTGAAGATGGTCAAGGCCAAGGGCCGCGTGCGCGACCTCGAGGCCAAGGTGCCGGCCCGCTTCAAGGGAACGACCGGTATCGCCCACACCCGCTGGGCCACCCACGGCGCGCCCTCCGACGAGAACGCGCACCCGCACATGGACGCCACCGGCAAGGTCGCCGTCGTCCACAACGGCATCATCGACAACGCGGACGACCTGCGCGCCAAGCTGACCGCCGACGGCATCGAGTTCGCCTCCGAGACCGACACCGAGGTGCTCGTCCACCTGGTCGCCCGCTCCCAGGCCGACACCCTGGAGGAGAAGGTCCGCGAGGCCCTCCGCCTCATCGAGGGCACGTACGGCATCGCCGTCCTGCACGCCGACTTCGCCGACCGCATCGTGGTCGCCCGCAACGGCTCCCCGGTCGTCCTCGGCATCGGCGAGAAGGAGATGTTCGTCGCCTCCGACGTCGCCGCGCTCGTCTCGCACACCCGCCAGGTCGTCACGCTCGACGACGGCGAGATGGCCACGATCAAGGCCGACGACTTCCGTACGTACACGACGTCCGGCACCCGTACGACCGCCTCCCCCACCACTGTCGAGTGGGAGGCCGAGTCGTACGACATGGGCGGCCACGACACGTATATGCACAAGGAGATCAGCGAGCAGCCCGACGCGGTCGACCGCGTCCTGCGCGGCCGCATCGACGACCGCTTCTCCACCGTGCACCTGGGCGGTCTCAACCTGGACGCGCGCGAGGCCCGCACGATCCGCCGTATCAAGATCCTGGGCTGTGGCACTTCGTACCACGCGGGACTCATCGGCGCGGGTCTGATCGAGGAGCTGGCCCGTATCCCCGCGGACGCCGAGCCGGCCTCCGAGTTCCGCTACCGCAACCCGGTCGTCGACCCCGACACCCTGTACATCGCGGTCTCGCAGTCCGGTGAGACCTACGACGTGCTCGCGGCCGTGCAGGAGCTCAAGCGCAAGGGCGCCCGCGTCCTGGGCGTGGTCAATGTCGTGGGTTCCGCGATCGCCCGCGAGACCGACGGCGGTGTGTATGTGCATGCCGGGCCCGAGGTCTGCGTCGTCTCCACCAAGTGCTTCACGAACACGGTCACCGCGTTCGCCCTGCTCGCCCTGCACCTGGGCCGTATCCGGGACCTGTCGGTCGCGGACGGCAAGCGGATCATCGAGGGTCTGCGCCGGCTGCCCGGCCAGATCCAGGAGATCCTCAAGCAGGAGGACGAGATCAAGAAGCTCGCGAAGCGGTACGCCGACGCGAAGTCGATGATGTTCATCGGCCGTGTCCGTGGCTACCCGGTCGCGCTCGAGGCCTCCCTCAAGCTCAAGGAGATCTCGTACATCCACGCCGAGGCGTACCCGGCCTCGGAGTTGAAGCACGGACCGCTGGCGCTCATCGAGCCGTCGCTGCCGACCGTCGCGATCATCCCGAACGACGATCTGCTGGAGAAGAACCGCGCCGCCCTGGAGGAGATCAAGGCCCGCAGCGGCCAGATCCTCGCGGTCGCGCACCAGGAGCAGGAGAAGGCCGACCACACCATCGTGGTGCCGAAGAACGAGACCGAGCTTGACTCGATCCTGATGGGCATCCCGCTCCAGATCTTCGCGTACCACACGGCACTTGCCCTCGGCCGGGACATCGACAAGCCGCGTAACCTCGCGAAGTCGGTGACGGTCGAGTAGTCCCCCGCCGTACGTACGCGAACGACCCCCCTGTGTATGCCACCAGCACACAGGGGGGTCGTTCTCGTAGGGCCGAAGTCGCCCATTACTCCGGCCCGTTGGCTGCTCAGCCGGTGGCCGTCACCCCCCGGCCGGCAGCACGTCCGGTGAGTGCGGGCCACTTGGCGAGGGCCGCCGTGGCTCCGTACCAGGCGACGAGACCGGCGGCGACGCCTGCCCAGCCGCCGACCTTCGCGAGCGCTTCGGCCTCGCCGAAGGAGGCGATGCCCAGGAGGAGAAGGGACAGGAAGGTCAGCCCGTACATGCCCTGGCCGAGCAGACCGCCGCCGGCTGCCCCGAGGGTCAGGCTGAGTGCGAGAAGAGCGAAGAGCAGCAGGAAGAGCCCTGCGGCGTTGGTCGATACTTCGGCGTTCGCGGTGCCCCAGGTGAACCAGAAGGCGCCGAGAGAGGCGAACGCGGTGCCCGTGAACGCGTCACGGTCGCGGAATGCGAGCAGACCTGCGATGAACAGCGCGATACCACCGACGTAGGTGGCGACGGACATCGCGTCCGCCGCCGTCACGCCGTCGATCACGTCCGCGTGCCCGAGGCCGAAGGCCAGCAGGGTCACGCCGAGCGCGAGGTGGCCGAGGGTGGAAGTGGTGCTGCTTCCCGCGGAGACTTCGTTGTCCACGGCGGGCTCCCTTCGAAGTGCAGTTGTGCTGCGTGGTGCTGGGCCGTGCAGTTGAGCCAGCAACCTTTATGTACCCTTCACAAGGGCACAAACCACCTCTACCGGGCGGTAGATTTATCCACCGTCAAGGGGAAGTTGACGCTTCGAACGCCCCATCTCACCTGGGACAACGGGGAGTTACGGAATGGCAACGGCGGCGCGCTGAGGGAGGGGTACGGGAGGACGCCGGCGAAGCGCTACGGGATCACTACGACAGGCCGCTGCGCGCGCTTGGCGAGCCGGCCCGCGACCGAGCCGAAGATCCGGCCGACGATGCCATGGGTCGAGCCGACGACGATGGCGTCCGCCTCGTACTCCCGGCCGACCTCTTCGAGTTCGTGGCAGATGTCCCCGCCGCGTTCGACGAGGATCCAGGAGACCTCCGCCAGATAGTCGGCGCAGGCGAGTTCGAGACCGAGCACCTCGGTGCGGTGGTCGGGAACGTCCACGAAGACCGGCGGTTCACAGCCCGCCCACACCGTGGTGGGCAGCCGGTTGGCCACGTGCACGATGATCAGCGCCGAGGAGGAGCGCCGGGCCATGCCGATGGCGTACGCGAGAGCGCGTTCACTGGAGGTCGAGCCGTCGAAGCCGACGACGACCCCGTGCCGGAACGCGGGATCACAGGACTTGCGGAGCTCTTCCGCGGCGAGGGGCTCGCCTGCGAGGTCCGCGGGATCGGCGACCTGGCGCTCGATCTGGCGCTTGCGGGGCGCGGGTTCGGGAAATTCGTGACCGGCCATCGTCGTCTCTGAAAATGAATCCTCGAAGGAGAGGGACGGCTTGCGGAGGAGCGAAGATCAAGGGGTCGGCGGAAGGCGGTCACGGAGCAGTGTCCGGGAATCATCTTCCCAACCCGTATACCCCAAGGGTACGGCGACACTCCTCTCCTGCCCAGGTCCCGCAGGGGGCCCCGCGGCGTTCCAGGAGCATGCATGAGCGGGTCCCCGTATGGCAATGGTCCCTGTCTCCTACAGCTTTTCGCCCGGACTCGTACACACCTCCACACCCGGCCGCGTCATACGAGGTTGACCTGCCGGGCCGGTCACGGCGGGCCGGGGCTCCGGTCCCCGTGACCGGCCGCCCCCCCCCGCGCTGAATCTGCGACACCGCGGTCCGGGGGAGCCCGCCGGGCCCGCAGTCGCCCCGCCGCCGAACGTCACACGCGGCCGTCGGCGCCGCACCCCACCCGCACCTGCCGCCCCTTGCACACCATCGACACCCTGGCTGACTCCGCCCCCACGGACCACATCCGCACACTCGGTGCGAGATGTGGTGGGCTGGGCGGCGTTCAGCTGTGTCCTGGTGCCGGTGGTCCTCGTCGTCTACGGGACGTCACTCGCGGGCGCGGGCGGTGCCGCGCTCGGCCTGGCCGCCGTGACCGGCGCCTGCCGGGTGCTGCTGCGCCGGTCGGAGCGCGGGACCGCGCGGCTTTGCGCGGAGCGGAACACCGGTGACCGGGCACGGCACGGGCGTGCCGGCGCGGGGGCGCACAGGGGCGGGCGGCACGGGGGCTGATTCACGCCGGGCGCCGACTGGAAACCGTCGTACGCCCCCGTCGCTTTTCGGCCAAAGTCCCGGATGGGCCGCCAGGTTGCGGTCCAGGCTCCCCAACCCCCGTACCACCAGCGGGAAAAGGCCTTCCGAGGCCCCGCGCACCCTATGTGGACCGGCCACCGGCGCAAGGCGCACTTCCCAGTAACGCCCTGGAGTGCAACGCTTCGTGATCGAATGCTTCACGCCAAGTTGCCTTGTCGACAATGCAGTAGGTGCCGAACTGGTCACGCCGGCACCATCGGACACAGTAGATTCGATCTTGACCGTCCAGGCGGGGGACTCGTTGCGAGGGGAAACGTGCAGGAGCGACAGGGCCGACACGCAAGGGGTGCCGCAACCACCGAGGGGGGCTTAGCGCCATGAGCCATGACTCCGCCGCACCGGAGACAAGCCGCAAGCTCTCCGGCCGCCGGCGCAGGGAAATCGTCGCCGTGCTGCTGTTCAGCGGCGGTCCCATCTTCGAGAGTTCCATCCCCCTGTCCGTGTTCGGCGTCGACCGCCAGGACGCCGGCGTCCCGCGCTACCGCCTGCTCGTGTGCGCGGGCGAGGAGGGACCGCTGCGCACCACGGGCGGGCTCGAACTGACCGCGCCGCACGGCCTGGAGGCGATCGCCCGGGCCGGCACCGTCGTCGTACCGGCCTGGCGCTCGATCACCGCACCGCCGCCGCAGAACGCCCTTGACGCGCTGCGTCGCGCGCACGAAGAGGGTGCGCGGATCGTCGGCCTGTGCACCGGCGCTTTCGTGCTCGCCGCGGCCGGACTGCTCGACGGCCGGCCCGCGACCACGCACTGGATGTACGCGCCGACGCTCGCCAAGCGCTACCCGTCCGTCCACGTCGACCCGCGTGAGCTCTTCGTCGACGACGGCGACGTACTGACCTCGGCCGGCACCGCGGCCGGAATCGACCTCTGTCTGCACATCGTGCGCAGCGACCACGGAACCGAGGCGGCCGGGGCCCTGGCCCGCCGTCTGGTCGTGCCGCCGCGCCGCTCCGGCGGTCAGGAGCGCTACCTCGACAGGTCTTTACCGGAGGAGATCGGCGCGGACCCGCTCGCCGAGGTCGTCTCCTGGGCACTGGAGCACCTCCACGAGCAGTTCGACGTCGAAACGCTGGCGGCCCGCGCGTACATGTCACGCCGTACGTTCGACCGCCGTTTCCGCTCCCTGACGGGCTCGGCACCGCTGCAATGGCTGATCACGCAGCGTGTGCTGCAGGCGCAGCGGCTGCTCGAGACCTCCGACTACTCGGTCGACGAGGTCGCGGGCCGCTGCGGCTTCCGCTCGCCGGTCGCGCTGCGCGGGCACTTCCGGCGCCAGCTGGGGTCCTCGCCCGCCGCGTACCGGGCCGCCTACCGGGCACGACGGCCGCAGAGCGAGCGCTCCGTCGAGGTGGCGGACGGTCCGATCCCGACGCAGTCCCGGCGTACGGCCGCGGCCGCCGCACAGGGGCAGCCGTCGGCCTCGGCACCGGCCGACCGCGGCTCCGAGGCGGGCAAACCGGGCTCCGACGCCTATGCGCCGGGCACTTCCGGTACCCCGGGACGCCCGACGCTGCCCGGGCAGCGGGAGCGCCCCGTAGACACCTCGGGGTACTAACTCGTCAAGCGGCAACCGCAAGTTGGGCGGGGAACGCGGTGTGTTCTTCGAACAGCTTGCGGTGCCGCGGACGGATCCTGAGGCGTCGAGCGATCACGTTCGCGGGATGAGTCCCCCGTTCACGGCGCGGTCGTAGAGCCGTTGGTGCCACTCGTTCGCGTCCGGTCCAGGGGCGGTGGTCAGGACAGGGTTCGGGCCCGTCTCGATGAGGTGCAGGAGTGTCCAGGCGACGCCGTAGCAGTCGTCCGGGCCGAAGCAGGAGACCAGCGCCAGCGCCTCTTCGCGTGTGACGGGCTTCTCGATGGCCTCAAGCTGGTGGACACGTAGGTCGATCTCTTCTTCGCTGGCGTCCCAGTCGGGCAGCGGGCCGTCGGCGACGAACGTCTGGACTTCAGGTCTCATGGGCGAATGATCTGCTGCCCTCGCCATGGTGGACAAGGCTTCGGTGCAGGTCATGCGGCTGCTGCCGCTGCAGGTGGAAACACGGGGAACGCGGTGTGTTCTTCGAACAGCTTGCGGTGCTGCAGACAGTGGTAGAGCTGGCCGATCATGCGGTTGAAGAGGTTGCGCTGGGCGGCGGCGTGCCAGTCTCCGTGCTCGTCGCGGCGCCGGCGGTAGTAGGCCAGCGCGCCGGGTGATGCGTTAGGCGCGGAGAACGCCCACAGGTAGCCGACATGGTTGAGCCGGTCGTTCTTCACCCACCGTCTGGTGATCGCCGCTTTTTGCCGGAGGCCCTGGTGATGGGTGAGGAGCCCGCGTAGGCCTTAAGGCCGCGGGCGTCGGCGAAGCGGGTGCGATCGTCTCCGATCTCTGCGAGCATCCGGGCGCCGAGCTGGACCCCGAGACCCGGGAAGCTAGTGATGATCTTGGCGTCCGGGTGCTGCGGGTTAGCAGGGCGAGCATCTGCTTGCCGAGCGCTTCCTCGACCAGTGGTGGCTGGTGGGCCCACTCCGCGCGGAAGATCTCGCGGAACCGTTCAACTTCGGCGTCGATGCCGCGCTTGCGGCTGGCCCGCTTGAGTGCCGCCTGCAGCTGCGTGCGGGTCAGCTTCGCGGACCGGGATGGCGTCGGGGCGAGACGCAGAATCTCGCGGGCTTCGGGGCGGCAGAGTCCGTTCTTCCAGGCCTCGACCGCGGCCAGAGCGGAGGGGTAGTACTCGCGCAGTAGGGAGCGGAGCTGGTTGGCGATCTGCTGCCGGTTCCAGGTCGCGTCCTGCTGGGCACGGGCTAGAACGGCGATGGCGCGCCCGAGGTCGGTGTCGTCAGGCAGGGGGCGGTGGGCGTGCATGTCGGTCCGCAGGATGTTCGCCAGGACCAGATCGTCGCCGGGGTCGGACTTCTTTCGGGAGACAGAGTGGCGGTCACGGTAGCGGGCCGCCGCCATTGGGTTGATCGCGAATACCTGCCGCTTGCCGGTCCGCAGGACGGAGACGAGTAGGCCGCGGCTGGTCTCGATGGCGACCGGGATCGGATCGTCTTCGGTGTCGCCGTGCTCGGCGAGCAGCTCTAAAAAGATCTTGTATCCGGCGATCTCATCGGTGATGTGACGCTTGGCGACGACCCGGCCAGTGTCGTCGACCAGGGCGATGTCATGCGTCCGCTCGGCCCAGTCGATACCGCAGTAGATCAAGATGGTCCCCTCCTCAAGATGTAAACCTGAGCTGGTCACGAGCTCATGCGGAACCACGCGGCGCCCTAATCCCAGGCCTCTGCCACGACGGGCTGGGCCGACACCTCGGTAGCCGTTCGTGGCACCAGCTCGCCACGGGCTCCGGTCTAGGCAGGAACTCAATCGGCTCGGGCCTATCAAGGAGTCACCGTGCGGCGGGCTCGCACCACCAACACCAACGAGTGATCAAGTGACGAGTGTTGACACTCGGCGGTCATGGTCGTCGCCGCTCTGGTTAAAGGCATAAAGGCCCGGCCGTTTGAAGACATCGACCCAGGGCCAACCACCACCCAGATTGTCTTCGTGGCGACGACCGCGCAGGAGCCGAGCTGTGCTCGATCTGCGCAAAGGCGTCGAGGCCGTGTCCTGCGTTGGCATCCACCCAGCGCCCGCGCGATCGTCACCAGACCAGCAGGCCCGCCCACCGCTCTACGGGAAGGCACTCACGCGCCGGGGTAAAGGCAGGCATGACGGCCCTGCTGTTCGAACGGCCCCTGGCCTCTCTGATCGGGTCCGCTCGCCTACAAACGGATTAGGGTAATGGGCATGAACGATCGCATGGTGTGGATCGACTGCGAGATGACCGGGCTCTCGTTGACGGACGACGCACTCATCGAGGTGGCCGCACTGGTCACCGACTCGGAACTGAACGTGCTCGGCGAAGGCGTGGACATCGTGATCCGTCCGCCCGACGCCGCGCTGGAGACGATGCCCGAGGTGGTGCGCCAGATGCACACCGCCTCGGGCCTCCTCGACGAGCTCGCGGGCGGTACGACGCTGGCGGACGCCGAGGAGCAGGTCTTGGCCTACGTACGTGAACACGTCAAGGACGCCGGCAAGGCCCCGCTGTGCGGGAACTCGGTGGGCACGGACCGGGGCTTCCTGCTCCGTGACATGCCGACCCTCGAGGACTACCTGCACTACCGCATCGTCGACGTCTCCTCGGTCAAGGAGCTGTCGCGGCGCTGGTACCCGCGGGCGTACTTCAACAGCCCGGAGAAGAACGGCAACCACCGGGCGCTCGCCGACATCCGTGAATCCATCGCCGAGCTGCGCTACTACCGCGAGGCGATCTTCGTCCCGCAGCCGGGACCGGACTCGGAGACGGCGCGCACGATCGCGGCGAAGTACGTCCTGCCTGCGGATCCGTCCTGACAACCGCCTGACCCCCCGGGAAAAAGGTGGGCGCGAGCACCCTCTCGGACCCTGTACACTTTTTCTCGGCCGGTCGGAAAAACGACCGGACATGGTGGGTGTAGCTCAGTTGGTAGAGCACCTGGTTGTGGTCCAGGTGGCCGCGGGTTCAAGTCCCGTCACTCACCCTGATGGATCGGGGCCCGGTTCGCGTCAAGCGGACCGGGCCCCGATCTTTTTCGTTCGCGCGGCTTCCTGCGGTGATCAGCCCAGTACGAGGTGGAGTGTGCTCTCCGCCACGATGCCGTAGTCGGCCAGGGTGCGGCCGTCCTCCAGCTGCTTGCCCGCGAAGATCAGGCGCTGCTGGTCCGGCGGAATGCCCTCGCTGTCCTGGATCAGCACCTTGACCTGCTCGACCGTGGAGCCGAGCTCGGCGCACACGGTGATCGTTTCGCCCGTGAGGGTCTTGACGTAGATCGGCACCAGTTCCTGCTCCGCAGTGCCGCCGATGCCGATGCCGATGCTCACTGCTGCCTCCGGCGCGCAGGCGTTCGGCTCGGCTTGTGCCGCGGACGCGGACGCGGACGCGGGAGAGGCCACTGCGAGGCTCATGGCGGCGAGGCTCGCGGCGGTCACGGCGAAACGCAGAATCATGAAGTCCCTTTCGTTGACGGGCCTCCAGCGTGCTCCGCGATCGCGACCGCCACATCCGGAGCCCGGCCAATCGTGGGAGGTCGGCGGACTTCCCACGCGGGAAGTCC
>NZ_JAEIMH010000043.1:48617-73633 GCF_016464295.1 Streptomyces sp. N35
GGGGAGGGGGGGGGGGGGCCGACCTCCCCGGGGGGAAGCCCCCCCAACCGCGGCGCCTCAGGCCCCCACGTCGTAGGCCGTGCCGTCCGTCACCGCCCCCAGCTTCTCCGGATTGGCGACATTGTGGATGGCCGAGATGCGGCCCTCCTCGTCGAAGTCGAAGGTGATCGTGGCGATCACGCGGTCCGGGGACGTGAAGAGCATGCCGGGGGCGCCGTTGATGTCCGCCAGGCGGGCGGTCATCTCCGACGGTGAGACGCCCTGGTACGTGACCGTGCCGATCGCCGCGAACCACGAGGCCACCGTGGCCGAGCCGACGACCGGCTTCAGGGCCTGGCGGACCTTGCCGCCGCCGTCGGTCCACAGGGTGACGTCCGGCGAGAGCAGTTCCATGAGGGTGTTCATGTCGCCGCCGGTCGCCGCCGCCAGGAATCGTTCGGTGGCGGCGCGCTGCCGGGACGGGTCGGCGCGGAAGCGGGGGCGGCGGGCCGCGACGTGTTCGCGGGCGCGGTGCGCGGCCTGCCGTACCGAAGGCTCGGAACGGTCGAGGGCCTCGGCTATCTCGGCGTGGCTGAAGGCGAAGACCTCCTTGAGCACGAACACCGCGCGCTCCAGCGGGGAGAGCGTCTCCAGGACGACCAGCATCGCCATGGAGACGGATTCGGCGTCCGTGACCGCTTCGGACGCGTCGGGCTGCGTGAGGATCGGCTCCGGCAGCCAGGGCCCCACGTACGTCTCGCGCTTGTGGCGTGCGGAGCGCAGCCGCTCGAGGGCCACGTTGGAGACGATGCGCGTCAGATACGCCTTGGGGTCCGCGACCTGCGCACGGTCCGCGGCCGACCACTTCAGCCACGCGTCCTGCACGGCGTCCTCGGCGTCGGCCGCGCTGCCGAGCAGCCGGTAGGCGATGGAGAAGAGCAGCCGGCGGTGCTCCTGGAAGGTGTCGGTGGTCGGCGCCTGGTTCGCGCTCATGGCTGGTCTTCTCCTGTGCGGTAGGGACTTCGGGTGCGGTAGGGACTTCGGGTGCGGTAGGGACTTCGGGTGCGGTAGGGACTTCGGGTGCGGTAGGGGCTCGGGTGCGGTCGGGAACTACGTCGGCTTTCAACTGCGGTCGGGCAAGTCTCACTTGGTGCGCGTGAAGCGGCCGCCGCGCGGCCAGAAGGCGCCCGACGCGGGCATCTTCCTCATCCGGCCGTACGTCGGCCACGGCGAGGCGGTCACCGTCTCCTTGTAGCGCACGGCCGTGCGCCCGGTCAGGGAGATCCGCCGTGCACGGCCGTCGGGCCGCGTGAACTGCACCACGGCGTCACCGCGGCCGAGGCTGACGGGCGTGTGGTAGTAGCCGAAGCGGAAGGGCTTGGGGTCCCGGCCCCTGAGCACCCGGTCGATGCTGAGCGCCGCGTGCACACCCGTGGGCATGCCGCCCTGGCAGGTGCCGTGCATCACGCCGTATCCCTGGCGGATGGCGGCCGCGTCGCCGATCGCGTAGACGTCCGGGTGCGAAGTCGAGCGCAGCGACCGGTCGGTGACGATCCGGCCGCGCTCGTCCACGTCGAGTCCGGCCGCGGCGGCCAGGCGCGGGGCCCGGGTGCCGCCCACCCACAGCACCGCGTCCGCCGCGAGCGATTCCCCGCCGGCGAGTTCCACGGAGTCGGGGAGCACTTTCGCCAGCTCGGCTCCGGCGCGGACCTCGACGCCGAGGCGGTCGAGGGCGGCCCGGAGGTACGTGCGGGCCTTACGGCCCAGGTCCGCGCCCGGCTCCGTACGGCCGACGAGGATCACCTTCAACCGCGGGTGGCGTTCGGCGAGTTCGGCGGCCGACTCGACGCCGGTCAGACCCGTGCCCGCGACGACCACCGTGCCACCGTCACCGATCCGGGCGAGACGGTCGGCGAGCAGCTCCGCGTCCTGCGCGCCGTTCAGGGTGTACGCGTGGTCCTCGGCCCCCGGGACCGAAGCCGTGTCGGCCACGGTTCCGAGTCCGTACACGAGGGTGTCGTAGGCGAGTTCGCGGTCGTCGTCGATGCGTACGGTCTTCGCGGCCGCGTCGATCGCGGTGACCCAGCCGCGGACGAACCGCGCGCCGGTGCCGTCGAGCAGCTCGGGGACGGCGAGTTCGGCGGTCTGCCGGCCGGTGGCCGTCATGTGCAGTCGCATCCGTTCGGTGAAACGCTCCGTGGCGTTCACGACGGTGATCTGCACGCCGCCGCGCTTCTGTACGCGGGCGGCGAGCTGGACGGCCGCTGCCGTGCCCGCGTAACCCGCGCCCAGGATCACCACTCGGTGCGTTCCGTTCTCCCGTGCGTTCATCGCTGTCCCCTTCCGGCTCCGTTGTGCTGACGACCACCAGATGGGAGCGGACGGCCCGAACGTGACACGGGGCGGGTGTGACGCCCGCCACACCTCTTTGGCGATGCCTGCCATGCCTCGCCAGGCAATGCCCTCCATGCCTTTCCGGGCGACGCCCTCCATGCCTCGCCAGGCAATGCCGTCCATGCCTCGCCGGGCAATGCCCGCCGCGCTTCTCCGAGCAACGCCCGCCGCACCCGTTCAGACCCACCGGGATGACGTCGCGCCGCTCGTCAGGACGACGCCCGTACGACCAACTCCGTGGGAAGAAGGACCTGTTCACGGGTCAGCTGGCGGGCCGACCGTGGATGGTGCGCGTCCACCGAGGCGATCTCCGCGAGGAGCAGTCGGGTCATCTCGCGGCCCATCTCCTCGATGGGCTGGCGGACGCTGGTCAGCGGCGGGTCCATGTGGCGGGCGATCGCCGAGTCGTCGAAGCCGACCAGGGACACGTCCTCGGGGATACGTCGCCCCTGCTCGCGCAGGATCTGGCGGGCGCCCGAGGCCATCACGTCGGACGCGGCGAAGACGGCGTCCAGGTCCGGGCGGCGGCGCAGCAGTTCGGACATCGCGCGGCGGCCTCCGCCCTCCGTGAAGTCGGCCGGCTCGACGAGGGTCTCGTCCTCCTCCAGACCGGCCTCGGACAGCGCCGCACGGTAGCCGTCCAGACGGCGCTGGGCGCCGTAGACGTCGAGACGGCCGGTGATCGTGGCGATCCGGGTGCGGCCGCGGCCGAGGAGGTGACCGATGGCCGCCTTCGCGCCTTCGAAGTTGTCCGAGTCGACGGAGGCGAGGGGTTCGGAGGCCGAACGGCGGCCGCTGACCACGGCGGGGATGTGCAGATCCTCGATCAGGTCGGGCAGCGGATCGTCCGCGTGGACGGAGACGAGCAGGACGCCATCGACGCGCTGGGCCGCCAAGTACTGCGCCAGACGCCGGCGTTCGCGGTCTTTGCTCGCAAACGTCAGGAGCAGCTGGACCTCGGTCTCGGCGAGGGCGACGCCCACCCCGTGGATGATGTCCGAGAAGTAGGGCTCGGCGAAGAAACGGCCCTCGGGTTCCGGGACCACCAGGGCGATCGCGTCCGTACGGTTCGCGGCCAGTGCGCGGGCCGCCGTGTTCGGAACATAACCGAGCTCGGCAACGGCCGCCTCGACGGCCGCGCGCGTCCGTTCGCTGACGCGAGGCGATCCGTTGATCACCCGGGAGACCGTGCCACGGCCGACGCCGGCACGGGCCGCGACCTCCTCGAGCGTGGGCCTGCCCCCGCTCCTGGCCCGTCCCCCCACCCGAGGTTGACGGATCGTCATGCGTGCCTCCCCATCGGCGTATGAACCATCGGCGCGCTCGACGATCCGTGCATCGACCATCGTGCGTATGCCCGAAATTTCGACCACCCGGGCGAAAACTAACAGCCGGATAACCGATTCGGCTCCGTCCGTCCGGTCTCTTGACACTCCCGGGCCCAGCCGGGACTCTTCAACTCATCACACATGGGAGCGCTCCCACCGTACCTGGCTCATACACAACCCGCACGTTCCCGCCCGAGCCGCACAACGAAAACCCCCACAGCACGGAAGAGTTGGCCGGGAGTCGGCACGTCAGGGCACAAGGAGGACGCAATGCGCATGAGGCACCGAACGTCCCGTCAGGCTGTGGTCCTCGCGGCCGTAGCAGCGTTGGGCGTGGGGCTGCTGGCCGGCTGCGCCGAGGACTCGAAAGAGCCCGGCGGGTCCGGCGACTCGGGCAAGAAGGACGCGAAGGGCAAGACCACCATCACGGTGGGTGTCTTCGGCGCCTTCGGCCTCAAGGAGGCCGGTCTCTACGACCAGTACATGAAGGAAAACCCGAACATCGTCATCGAGCAGACGTCGGTGGAACGGAACGAGAACTACTACCCCGCGCTGCTCACGCACCTCGCCTCGGGCAGCGGGCTCGCCGATATCCAGGCCGTCGAGGTCAACAACATCGCGGAGATCACCGCGACCCAGTCCGACAAGCTCATGGACCTCGGCAAGGTGTCCGGCGTCGACAAGAACAACTTCCTGGACTGGAAGTGGGCGCAGGGCACCAGCAAGGACGGCAAGACGGTCGCGCTCGGCACGGACGTCGGCCCGCAGGGGATCTGCTACCGCAAGGACCTGTTCCAGAAGGCCGGGCTGCCCACCGACCGTGAGAAGGTCGGCGCGCTGTGGGCCGGCGACTGGAACAAGTACCTCGAGGTCGGCAAGCAGTTCAAGGCGAAGGTGAAGGACGCGGCCTTCGTCGACGGCGCGCAGAACGTGATGGCCGCCGTGCACGGCAGCAGCGAGAACCGCTTCTACGACAAGAGCGGCGAGGTCATCTACAAGACCAACCCGGTCGTCAAGGAAGGCTGGGACCTCGCCGCCGAGTTCGCCGAGGCGGGTCTCTCGGCGAAGCTGCAGAGCTTCACTCCGGCTTGGGACTCGGGCTTCGCCAACGGCGACTTCGCCACGATCTCCTGCCCGGCCTGGATGCTCGGCTACATCAAGGACAAGGGTGGCGACAAGGCCGAGGGCAAGTGGGACGTGGCCGCGGCACCCAAGCCCAGCAACTGGGGCGGCTCGTTCCTGACCGTGCCCGAAGCGGGCAAGAACAAGGAAGAGGCGGCCAAGCTCGCCGCCTGGCTGACGGCTCCCGAGCAGCAGGCGAAGTTCTTCGCCGAGCGGGCCAGCTTCCCGAGCGCCAAGGCCGCGTACGAGCTGCCCGAGGTCAAGGACGCCAAGCACGCGTACTTCGGCAACGCCCCCATCGGTGAGATCTTCGCCAACGCCGCGGAAGGCACCCCCGTGCAGATCCTCGGTCCGAAGGACCTGATCATCGCGCAGAACCTCGCGGATGTGGGCATGCTCCAGGTCGACCAGAAGGGCACCGCCCCCGACAAGGCCTGGGACAAGGCAATGAAGTCGATCGACAACGCGCTGGATCAGTAAATGGTGAATCAGTACGAGACCACCGCGGCCCCCCGGGGGGAGGGGGCCGCGGCCCCGCGCGTCGACAAGGCGCCGCCGAGCGCCAAGGAGCAGAAGTCGCGGACGTGGCGCAGCCGTCGCTACCGCTGGGACATGAAGTTCAGCCCGTACGCGATGCTCCTCCCGTTCTTCCTCTTCTTCCTCGCCTTCGGGCTCTTCCCACTGCTCTACACCGGCTGGGCCTCTCTGCACCGGGTCTCGCTGACCGACCCCAACAACATGGAGTGGCTGGGGTTCAAGAACTTCACCCGGCTCCTCGAGGACGAGTTCTTCTGGAACGCGCTGAAGAACACCGTCACCATCGGTCTGCTCTCCACGGTGCCGCAGCTGGTCATGGCCCTGGGGATCGCGCATCTGCTCAACTACAAGCTGCGCGGCTCCTGGTTCTTCCGGGTCGCGGTCCTCACCCCGTACGCCACCTCGGTGGCCGCGGCGACCCTGGTCTTCGTCCTGCTCTTCGGACGCGACTACGGGATGATCAACTGGGGCCTCGGCCTGGTCGGGATCGACAACATCGACTGGAAGAACGGGACATGGACCTCCCAGCTCGCGGTCTCCTCGATCGTGATCTGGCGCTGGACGGGCTACAACGCGCTGATCTATCTGGCCGCGATGCAGTCCATCCCCAATGACCTGTACGAGTCCGCGGCGCTCGACGGGGCCACGCGCTGGCAGCAGTTCTTCCATGTGACGCTGCCGTCGCTGCGGCCGACGATCCTGTTCACCTGTGTCGTCTCGACGATCGGCGCGACACAACTCTTCGGTGAGCCACTGCTGTTCAACGACGGTGCCTCGCCGACCGGTGGTGCCGACCACCAGTTCCAGACGCTGGGGCTTTATCTGTACGAGCAGGGCTGGGTGAATCTGCATCTGGGCCGTGCCTCGGCCATCGCCTGGGCGATGTTCCTGATCCTGCTGCTGGTCGCCGCGGTCAACTGGCTGATCTCATGGCGGCTGCGCAAGAGCGAAGGGAGGGCCTGATGAGCGCCATCGTCACCGACCGGGTGCCCACGGATGAGCAGCAGAGCCGTCCTGTGAAGAAGCCGGGCAAGAGCAAGGCCGGCAAGACGCTGTACGGCGGCAAGTGGACGTATCTCGTCCTGATCGTGGTCACCGTCCTCTCGCTGTTCCCGTTGGTCTGGACGGCGATCGCGGCGTCGCGCGACAACGAGCGGCTCGCCCAGACCCCGCCGCCTTTCTGGTTCGGCGGAAATCTCTTCAAGAACCTCGAGATCGCCTGGACCGACGCCAACATGGGCATGGCGTTGCTGAACACCACGATCGTGGCGACCATCGCGTCCGTCGGGACCGTGCTGATCTCCACGCTCGCCGGGTTCGCCTTCGCCAAGCTGCGGTTCCGCTGGAAGAACTTCCTGCTCTTCTTCGTGATCGCCACCATGATGGTGCCGCCGCAGCTGAGCGTCGTACCGCTGTACATGCTGATCGCCGAGCTGTCCTGGACCGATCAGTTGCAGGCCGTGATCATGCCGTTCTTCGTGGCCGCCTTCGGTGTGTTCTTCATGCGCCAGTACCTGGTGCAGGCGCTGCCGAACGAGCTGGTCGAGGCGGCCAGGGTCGACGGCGCGAGCAGTTGGCGGGTGATCTGGCACGTGGTGTTCCCCGCGGCGCGGCCCGCCATGGCGGTGCTCGGGATGCTCACCTTCGTCCAGGCCTGGAACGACTTCTTCTGGCCGATCATCGCGCTCACCCAGAACGGCAATCCGACGGTGCAGGTCGCCCTGACCGGCCTCGGGCGCGGGTACATCCCCGACCAGTCGGTGATCATGGCGGGCGCGCTGCTCGGCACGCTGCCGCTGCTCCTCGCGTTCGTCGTGTTCGGCAAGCAGATCGTGGGCGGAATCATGCAGGGGGCGGTCAAGGGCTGAGCTTTCGGGCCCTGCTCTCCCCCTGCGTACGTCCCGCCGGGATCCCGCTTGCCCGCGCACCGCCGCCGCCCGCACCCCAACTCCTCAACTCCCCTTTCCCGTACCAAGAATGGGAGCGCTCCCGTGCCCGCAGTCGAAGCGTCCGCAGCTTCCGCCGTCACCACGGCCGAAGCGTCTTCGGACACCGCAACCCAGCCGGCATCCGCCGGCTCCACCACCTTCCCGCCAGGCTTCCTCTGGGGTGCCGCCACCGCCGCGTACCAGATCGAGGGCGCCGCCCAGGAGGACGGGCGCACGCCGTCCATCTGGGACACCTTCAGCCGGACGCCGGGCAAGGTGCTCGGCGGCGACACCGGGGACGTGGCCTGTGACCACTACCACCGGTTTCGCGACGACGTCCGGCTCATGGCCGAACTCGGCCTGGGCGCCTACCGGTTCTCCGTCTCCTGGCCCCGCGTGCAGCCCACCGGGCGCGGCCCCGCCGTACAGCGCGGGCTCGACTTCTACCGCTCCCTGGTCGACGAGCTCCTGGAGCAGGGCATCACACCGATGGCCACGCTCTACCACTGGGATCTCCCCCAGGACCTGGAGACGGCCTTCCCCAGCGGCTCCACCGCCGGCGGCGGCTGGCCCGAGCGGGACACCGCCGAGCGGTTCGCCGAGTACGCCGGGATCGTGGCCGAAGCGCTCGGCGACCGGGTCGAGCTGTGGACCACCCTCAACGAGCCGTGGTGCAGCGCCTTTCTGGGCTACGGCGCGGGGGTGCACGCCCCGGGCCGCACCGATGACGTGGCGGCCCTGCGCGCCGCCCACCACCTCAACCTCGGGCACGGGCTCGCCGCCCGCGCGCTGCGGGCCGCCCTGCCCTCACGGGGCCGTATCGGCATCGCGCTCAACCCGCACGCCGTACGCCCCCTGACCGACTCGCCCGAGGACCGCGACGCCCGGCGCCGGATCGACGCGCTCGCCAACCGGATCTTCACCGGCCCTCTGCTCAAGGGCGCCTACCCGTCGGACCTCATCGCCGACACCTCGCATATCACCGACTGGTCCTTCGTACGCCCCGAAGACCTCGCCGTCATCAAGCACCCCCTGGACTTCCTCGGCATCAACTACTACACACCCGCGATCGTCTCGGCCACGAGCGATCGCACCGCCCCGCGCCGGGACGGCCACAACTCCGGCTCCCACTCCCCCTGGCCGGGCGCCGACGGTGTGGCCTTCCACCGGGCGCCTGGCGAACTGACCGCGATGGACTGGCCGGTGGATCCGACCGGCCTCACGGACCTTCTCCTTCAATACACCGCCGAAGCCCCGGGGGTTCCGCTCTTCGTGACGGAGAACGGTGCGGCCTTCGACGACCGGGTCGGCGAGGACGGCAGCGTCCACGACCCGGACCGCATCCGGTATCTGCACAGCCACCTGTCGGCGGTGCACGAGGCGATGCGCCGGGGTGCCGACGTACGCGGGTACTTCCTGTGGTCGCTGATGGACAACTTCGAGTGGGCGTACGGCTACAGCAAGCGCTTCGGCGCGGTGTACGTCGACTACGAGACGCAGGAGCGCACCCCCAAGTCCAGTGCGCGGTGGTACGGGCAGGCGGCCCGCGACGGAGCACTGCCGCCGCAGGCCTGACCCGTACACCACGCCTCACCAAGACGCGCGCGCCCCCCCCGGGGGGGGGGGGCGGCCGGGGGGGGGGGGGGGGGGGGGGGGGGGCGGGGGCGGCCGGGGGCGGCCCGGCCGGATGGGGGAAGACCGGTCGGGGCGCGCTGGGTGGGGGGTGGATCCGGGGGACTACAGGAGCTGCAGGGACACTCCAGGAAGTGGGAACTCCAGGAAGTGGGGACTCCAGGAACAGTGGGGACTCCAGGAACAGCAGGGACTGTTACTTGTAGGCCGCGAACGCCTTCGTGAAGGCCAGCGGCTCCTGGCTGATCGAGCTGCACGTGGGCGAGACCGCCGTGGAGCCGCCCTCGCAGGCCTTGTCCCGGGTCGAGGACCACATCGACAGCCAGCCGAGCCCCTTGGCCTCGGCGAACTTCACCAGCTGCGCGGCATCGTCGACCTTGAAGATCTCCGTGGTGACGTCGTTGACCCCGATCATCGGGGTCACGGCGACCGCCTTCCACGCCTCGCTGTCGCTCAGCCCGAGCACGCCCTTGATCTGCGCCTGTGTGGCGGTCGCGGCCTGCTCGGCGTACGTGCCCATGTCACCGCTGTACGAGGGCCCGTAGTCCATGGCCATGATGTTCACGGCATTGATGGCGACGCCGTTCTTCTTCGCGTCCGCGAGCAGGTCCACGCCCGGCTGGGTCAGGCCCTCGGGCATCACCGGAAGCGTGAACGAGACGTCCAGGCCCGGGTGTTCCTTCCGCAGCTGCGCGATCGCCTGGGCGCGGCGCGTGTTGGCGGCGGTGTCGGGCAGGGCGGCGCCCTCGATGTCGAAGTCGACCTTGGTGAGCTTGTACGCGTCCACGACCTTGCCGTACGCCGCCGCCAGGTCGTCCGCGGACGCGCAGTTGAGGGCGAGCTCGCTGCCCGCCGCGCCGCCGAAGGAGACCCGGACATCGCCGCCCTTGGCGCGCAGGGCGCCTATCTGCGAGGCGACCTTGTCCTCGCCGAGGGCGGTGGAGCCGCCCCACAGCGGGGTGCAGCTGCCGTTGGCCGCGGTGACGAAGGCGAGGTTGAACTCCTTCACCCCGGTCTTGTCCGCCGTGCCCACGAGGTCGTACGCGGGGGCGAGCGAGGTGTCGACGAAGGGGGCGAAGCGGGTGGTGGAGGCGGCGGGCTGCGTCGGGTCCGCGGATTCGGTGGGCTCGGCCGGGGCCGTCTCGCTCGGCTTCGACGTCGGCTGCGAGGTCGGTTCGTCCGTCGGCTCGGCGGACGGCGTGGGAGCCTCGGTGCCCGGTGCGGGCTCCGCCTCGGTGGAGCAGTCCTGGCCGTCGATCGTGCAGGTGCTCGGGTCGGCGCCCTTGCCGCTGGCGACGAAGCCGACGGTGACGGCCTTGCCGGGCGCGAGGTCCTTGTCCCAGGCCGAGGGGCGCACGGTGACGTGGCCGTCCTTGACCGTGTGGTCACCGTTCCACAGCGAGCTCAGCTCCGTGCCGGCGGGAAGCTCGAACTCGAGGGTCCAGTCGGCCAGCGGCCCGTCCGTGTCGTTGGTGATCACGTACTGCGCGGTGTAACCACCCGACCATGCGCTGGTCTTGGTGTACGCGACACCGGCGCCGGCGGCCTGCGCCGTGCCCGAGAACACGAGCGCCGTGGTGCCGAGGGGCGCCGCGGGCACCGCCGCACCGATCGCTTTCGCCTTGCCGCCGAGTGTGCGCCGGTGCGCGTTGCGCGAGCTGCTCATGGGGCTGCCTGCCTTTGCTGTACATGGGGGTGGGGTGCGGCAGCACGCTAGCGATCTCTGATCCGGCAAATCGGGCGAGGCGGGCGGGGGTTGGGGTTCTTAGGGTGGCGTTAAGGGAGGGATGGGGAGCGATTAATGGTGCGGGTGTTGCTGGAGGTGCGGGTGCGGGTGCAGGTGGGAGCTGAAGGTGCACGTGCAAGTAGGAGCTGGAGGCGCAAGGAGGAGCTGGAGGTGCAGGTGCAGCTAGGACGCGTAAGGGCTCGGCTCACACCCCTGACGGACTGGCCTGCTGCCCCTTCTTCCTGCGGCGCACCGCGGCCCCCCGGTGCCGGCGCCGCCCCTCGGTGGGCCGGCGGGCGTCCAGCTGGATCCAGATCCGGACCTCGGTACCGCCGAGCACCGACGACCCGATGCGCACGTCGCCGCCGGTCGACTCGGCCATCTGCCGCACGATGTCCAGGCCGAGCCCGGTCGACCCGGCCGCGCCCGAGCCGCCGCCCCGGCGCAGCGCCGCCTCCGGGTCTGTGATGCCCGGTCCCGCGTCCGAGACGAGGACGATCACGGCGTCCTCGCCGTTGTGGACGTCGACCGCGAAGGCCGTGCCCTCGGCGGTGTGCCGGAAGACGTTGCCGAGCAGCGCGTCGAGGGACGCGACCAAGTCGGCGCGCGCGACCGGGATATGGACCGGCCGGTCCACGCCCGCGACCCGCACCTTGCGCGCCTCGTCCTCGGCGAGGGCCGACCAGAACGCCATCCGCTCCCTGATCACCTCGGCCGCGTCGCACCCGGCGCCACCGCCGTGCGCGGTCTGCGGCTTGGCCTCGCGGGCGGTACGGATGATCGTGTCGACCTCGCGTTCCAGCTGCTCGACCGCGGAGCGGGTCTGGTCGGCCGCGGCCCCGTCGCCCAGGGAGGCGGCGTTCAGGCGCAGGACCGTCAGCGGGGTACGGAGGCGGTGGGACAGATCGGCCGCCAGCTCACGTTCATTGGCCAGCAGTTGGACCACCTGGTCGGCCATCGAGTTGAAGGCCACGGCGGCCGACTTGAGTTCGGTCGGCCCTTCCTCGGGCACCCGCGCTCCCAGCTTCCCCTCGCCGAGGTCGTGCGCGGCGCCCGCGAGGCGCTTGGCCGGCTGGATGAGCCGTACGCCGAGCCGGTCCGCCACCGCGACGGAGCCGATGATCAGCGCGATGCCCACGCCCGCGAGCACCACCCAGGCCGTGGTGACCCCGTTGCTGACATCGCCCTCGGGCACGAAGATCTCGACGACCGCGTTGCCGCCCGAGCTCAGCGCGGTGGGCTGCAGGAGTACGGATCCGCCGGGCGCCTGGGCGATGAAGGCGCGGCTCTTGCGGCGGGCCGTCTCGACATCGCCGTCGGTGGCGCGCTGGACACCGATCTCGCTCGCGGCCAGCCCCTCCGCGGCCGGCAGATGCACGGCCATCCGCCCCTCGCCGCCCGCGTCGGTGATCGCGATGGCCCGCTCGAGCTCCACGCGGTCGGTGGTGATCGAGAGGGTCGGCGCGATGTTGGCCGCCTGGCGTTCGGCGTTGGAGATGGCGCGGTCGCTGGCCATCTCCTTGATGACCAGGGCCAGCGGGACCGCGAAGGCGACGACGACCATCGTGGTGACCGCGAGGCACACCTTGACGAGGGCCCACCTCACCGCGGGGGCTCCAGCTTCACTCCCACTCCGCGCAGGGTATGCAGATAGCGCGGCTTCGCTGCGGTTTCGCCCAACTTCCTCCGCAGCCATGACAGATGTACGTCGATGGTCTGGTCGTCCCCGTACGACTGCTGCCAGACCTCGGCGAGCAGCTCCTTGCGCGGTACGACCACCCCGGGCCGCCCGGCGAGGAAGGCGAGGAGATCGAACTCACGCCGGGTGAGATCGAGCGTGGCACCGTCGAGCGAGGCCTGGCGCCTGAGCGGGTCGATGGCGAGCCCGCCGACCCGCAGCACGCTGGACACCGCCGCCTCGCCCCCGCCGCCGGCCCCCGCCCGGCGCAGCACCGCGGCCATCCGGGCCGACAGATGCTCGACGGAGAAGGGCTTGGTCAGATAGTCGTCGGCGCCGTCGTTCAGGAGCCGGACGATCTCCGTCTCGTCGTCGCGCGCAGTGGCGATGATCACGGGGACGTCGGTGATTCCGCGCAGCATCTTCAGCGCCTCGGCCCCGTCCAGATCGGGCAGACCGAGATCGAGAATGACCACGTCGAAGCGGAAATGAGCGACCTCGCGCAGCGCCTCGAGGGCCGTCCCGACACTGCGCACGGTGTGCGAGGCGTCGGTCAGATGCCGGATGAGGGCCGAGCGTACGAACTGGTCGTCCTCGACCACGAGCACACTTGCCATGGCCCGCACCGTACGCCATACGGGGGACACCGGTCATGGCACACGGGAGACCCCGGTCCTGGCACCGGCGTTCCCGCACCCCCGGGACACCAGTGGGCCGGATGGTGCAGGATGGCCCGCGATGCACAGGACTTTCAACGGGCTGGCACATGCAGCGGCGTGGACATGCGCCACCGGGGCAGCGGTGACGCTGTCCTGGTGGGGGGTGCACACGGTAATGTCCGGAACGGCCTATGACCCGCCCCGCGCACTCCCGTTGACCGCTTCCCACGAGACGACCCAGCAGGCGGTGGACCCGAAGGCGTCCTCCACCCGCCGCCCCAAGGAGCCCTCGAAGTCCGGCGATTCAGGCAAGGGCTCCAATTCGGGCAAACCGTCCGAGTCCTCGCGGCCGGACGGGAAGGGGTCCTCCTCCCCGAGCGGCTCACCGAGCGAGTCGGGCAGTTCGTCGGCTTCGTCGTCGGCCGAGGCCGGCGACGTGAAGAGCTACAGCGTCTCGGGCGGCCGGGTCGTCTTCGAGATCCACGCCGCCTCCGCCGAGCTGGTCTCGGCCACGCCCAAGACGGGCTGGGAGATGCAGATCTGGAAGCAGCCGCAGCAGGACTGGATCCGGGTGACGTTCACCCAGGGCACCCGCGAGGTCTCGGTCTTCTGCACCTGGCACGACCATGCGCCACAGGTGGAGATCGACGATCCGTAGGGGGTCAGTCGGTGAGCTCCCGGCCGGTCAGGTCTTCGACCATGCGCCAGGTGTCGCCGGATGACTCGAAGACGAGGACACGGGTCGCCATGGCCGGCACCTCGGCACGGAGATCTCCGCCGGATTCATCCGTCGTGTAAGGGGTCACCTTCTGGTTGACATCGACGGTGGCGCGAGCGCCGTCCCTGGTCACATCGAAGGAGAACGCCTCGGCGTCGAACTTGCTCCAGACACGGCCGTCCGGGATCCCGTCGGCGCGCCACTTCGCGATGTCGCGGTCGACCTCACTCTGGAAGTAGTCCTCGACCGCCCGCTCCAACGACTCCCGCTCAGCCGTCTCGATACGGTCCTGGACCACGAACCCCGTCGGGACCCCGACGAGGAGCACCGCTCCTGCGGCCAGCACGAACTTGCGCCTTCTGTCCACGTTTCCCCCTGGTGACGCGTCCGGCCCCCCGCCGTCGCGCCCCGGGACTCCAACTCAGGCCCGAGTCAGCGGAACACCCCTGGTGGCGGCGCCGGTGAAGCCACCGCCGCCGCGTCTCGTACCGGTGTGGCGCCGCCGGTGAAGTCGGACAGGGCGCGGCCGTGTTCGACGCGGCCCGGGTGCGGGTCGGAGGCGATACGGCGGGTGAGTTCCGCGACCGGGAGCTCGGTGTCCGAGGCGACGAGGACCGCGTTGCCGAAGCGCTTGCCGCGCAGCACCGCCGGGTCGATGGCCAGGGCCAGTTCCCCGAAGACCGCCGCGACCGTCGCGATCTGGCCGCGCAGATGGGCGAGCGGCGGGCCGTCCGCGAGGTTGGCGGCATAGTGGCCGCCGGGCCTGACGACTCTGCGTACCTCTTCGAGGAATTCGACACTCGTCAGATGCGCGGGCGTGCGCGCCGCGCTGAACACATCGGCGATCAGCAGATCCGCCCAGCCGTCAGGGATCTTCAGGAGCCCCTCGCGGGCGTCGGTGGACCGCACGCGGATCCGTGCGGTGGAGTCCAACGGAAGCTCCCTGCGCACCAGTTGGACGAGCGCCGCATCGCGCTCCACGATCTGCTGCGAGGAGCGCGGCCGCGTACCGGCCACATAGCGGGCCAGTGTGAACCCGCCGCCACCGAGATGCACCACCTGCAACGGCTTGCCGGGCGGGGCGATCAGATCGATGACGTGGCCGAGGCGGCGCTGGTAGGAGAAGTCGAGATACCTGGGGTCGTCGAGGTCCACATGGGACTGGGGTGCGCCGTCCACGAGCAGGGTCCAGGCGCGCGGCCGGTCCGGATCGGGTATCAGCTCGGCGAGCCCCCCGTCGACCGTCTCGACCACGGCCTGAGCTGCGCTTTTCCTTCGGGCCATCTGGCCATTATGCGGGCGCGCGGCCCTGCCCCGCGCTGCGAGCGGGCGGGGGCGGGCACGGGGCCCGCCAGACCCTGGATCCAGCCCCCGGATCCGGGCCCACCCAGCCCTCGGATCCAGGCCCGCCCAGCCCCCCGGATCCGGGCCCCGCCGGTAGCCGCGCCCCCGGTGAGCGATGATGGACAAGCGAGGCGATCAACGGCGATACGCCCCCTTCGTACACATTCGGTAGTTCTGGAGCGACCCATGGCAGCCCGCATCCTCCTGGCCCGGCACGGACAGACCTCCTGGTCCCTGTCCGGCAAGCACACCGGCCGGACGGACATCCCGCTGCTCGACGAGGGCCGGACCGGCGCGAAGCTGCTCGGCGAACGGCTGCGGCGGGCGCCGTACGACGGTCTGCCGGAGGTCGAGGTGCGCACCTCGCCGCTCGTGCGCGCGTCCGAGACCTGCGAGATCGCCGGCTTCGGCGACCGGGCCGAGCGCTGGGACACCCTCATGGAGTGGGATTACGGGGCGTACGAGGGGATGACCCCGGCCGAGATCCAGGCGGTCCGTCCGGGCTGGTTCATCTGGCGGGACGGCGTCCCGGACGGCGAGACGCTGGCCGAGGTCTCCGCCCGCGCGGACGAGGTGGTCGCGTGGGCCCGCTCGGCGGACCGGGACGTCCTGGTCTTCGCCCACGGCCACATCCTGCGCTCCATCGGCGCCCGCTGGCTCGGCCTCCCCCTCGACTTCGCCGCCCGCATCCGCCTCAACCCCACGTCCCTCTCCGTCCTGGGCTGGGCCTACGACGCCCCGGCCATCGAGTCGTGGAACGAAACGGGCCACCTGGACCGGTAGGCCCGGCCGCTGGACCGGTAGCCCTCTGAGAAAGGGACCCACCGTTCATGGCCACGTCCGGTTTGCCGCCTTTGCACTGAACGCTGGGTCCCCCTGCCCCTATGCAGTCCGGCCCAGGCCCTGGTGGCGCTCCAGGAATGTTGCCACTCCGGTTGTGCGGCGGTGTGGGAGTAGTACGCGTGCCGTGGTCCGCAGTATCGACTGGACGCGGTTCGACTGGACCTCGCCGAGGAGGTCGAGGACCTTGCGGCCCGCCGAGGCCGCCTCGTCGGGGCGGCCCGCCCGGGCCAGGTCGTCGGCGAGTTCGGCGGTGTAGAGCGCGGTGTTGCGGGTGAAGTGCGGATCCTGGAGTGCGACGGCGGTGCGCGCGTGGGAGGCGGCCCTCGACCACTCGCCCAGCGCGGACCAGCACTGGGCCTCCAGGCCCGCCAGTTCGGCCGCGCCGAAGAAGGTCATCCACTCGGGGTCGGCCCCCGAGGGCCCCCGCCCGAAGAGCCGCTGGGCACGGGCGAGCGCCTGTTCGCAGCCGGTCCGGTCGGACAGCGCCGCGAGCCCGCCGGCCTCGCGCAGCGCGAGCAGCGAGAGGAGCCGGTCGGAGCCGAGCGGCCCGGCCGCCCGCTGCGCGGCCTGCGCCGCCCGTACCGCCTCACGGGGACGGCCGGCATCGCGGGCCAGGAACGACATGTTGCAGAACGCATGCGCCTCGAGTCCCGGATCCGCGAGCAGCCGCGCGGTGGCCAGAGCCTCCCCGTAGTGCGAGCGCGCGTCCTCGTAGCGGCCCGAGTCATGGGCCAACCAGCCGACGGAGATGGCCAGTTCACCGGCGCTCGCCTGCAGCCGGTCGGTGACGGACTGCCGCGCCGTGCCCTCGTCGAGCAGGGCATAGGCGCTGCGCAGCGGGGCGGCCGCCCGGCGGTAGAGGCCGTCGGCGCCGTGCCGGTCGTCGAGCAGCCGGATCCTGCGTACGGCCTCCTCCACCGCATCGGCCTCCGCACCGCCCACCCGCCGCCGGGGCCGCTCGCCGCCCGGGGCCTGGGCGAGGCTCAGCGAGGCGGTGGCCACCGCGGCCGTGGTGCCGGTCATGAACATGCGACGCAGCACGTCGCTCTCCTCGGGGTGCTTCAAGTACGGGGCGGTGCCGGGCGGTTCGGACGACGTCCTCGGCACTTCGGACGGCGTTCTCGGTACGGGGAGTTCCGCCGGAACCCGCGGTAGCTCGGCGTGCGGGGCGGGCGCCCGGGCCGCCGCGCGCGCCCCTCGGCCGCGGACCGTCTCGCGGGGTGCGAACCCCAGGTCGGTCAGCGCGCGGCCGGGGAACATGTGCAGGAAGACGCGCTCGTACGCATAGTTGGGGCAGCGGATCTCGCCCGCCTCCACCCGTCCGATGTAGCGCGCGTCGCACGAGACCCGTTCGCCGATCTCGCGCGCGGCCCTGCGTACGGCAGCGGCGAACTCACCCGGCGACAGGCTGCCGCGCAGCATCCGGAAAGCGAGATTCGGCCGGGGTGTCCCGGCCGGTGAAGTCGGTGAAGTCCTCGAGGCCGACGCCATGGACCAGCCCTCTCGTCACGGCTCACGATGTTCCCCAAGCTCTCGGCTTCTCCCCCGAGTTCTTCGAGCAGGGAGGTCCCCCCAGAGCAGGGGAGGCCCCGTCCGGGGTCACGCTCGGGTGGCTCCGGCGGGGCAACGAACGTACCGGGAGTGACGGGTGCGGCACGCAGAGTTTTGCTACAAACCGGAAATCCCAGCCACGATCCGCCATGAACTGCCATCCAATGCGGCGATTCGACGCCGTAGCCGTTGACTTGGCCGCGCGTTGAACCATGCGGTGAGCACTCCCCAGCACCAGCCCCCGTGAGCGCTCCCAGACCACGAGCATCCGGTGAGCACTCCCAGACCATGAGCGTCCTGAGCCAGGAGGGGTCCCCTTGTTGGAAGTGACCGTGCCCGCCCCGAAACCCGTCCCGCCCCCGGCCACCCCGGCCTCGACCGCACAGCACCGGCCCACGCTGGACCACAGTGCGCCTCCGGGTGAGTGCGATCTGGTGACCGTGCCGACGCGGCAGGGTCTCGAAGCCGTGGACATCCTGCGCCGCGGCGCCCCCGCGGTCGGCCCCGTCCTGCACGACGACAGCCACGACACCCTCGGCTTCGTGGTGCCGCCCGGTACGGCCGACGGCTGGGACCTTCCGGGCTCCGCCTGTACGCAGACCGCCGGCCGCGGACTGCCCCTCGCGTCACCGTCCGCACCGGACACGGGAGCGGGCTGGCTGCTGCCGCCGACCGACGGGGATCAGGTGACGGATCCGGCGGCCCTGCGCGAGGCGCTCGGCGAGGCGGCCCGGATGATCGCGGCCGCGGACGGGTGCCGCGAATAGCCGGAGGCGTGGCGCGAATAGCCGGACGGATGGTGCGAAAGGCAGAAGGCCCCCTTGCAAAAACGGTCCGGCACCACCCCGCCGAAGCCCACCCGCACCCGGCAACGCACCCATGGTGTCAGTGGGAAATGCGAGACTCTCGCAGGTGAGCGAAATCCCGACCACCACCGAGCCGCTGCGCGCCCGACTGGCCACCCTGCGCGGGCCCGACACCCTGCCCAAGCCCCTGGACGCCCGGGCGCTTGCCGCCCTCGCGGCCAACCCCGGCTGCCGCAGGCGCGCGCTGCTCGACGGCGCCGGAGTGGACAAGTCCGCGCTGGCCGAGGCGCTCGGTTCGCCGTCCGGGTTCGGACAGTCGCAGTTCGCGTTCATCCGCGGCAATGCCTTCGAGGCCAGGGTCAAGGCGGACGGCGGCGCCGCGCTGCTGCGCCTCGCCCACCAGCGCCTCGGCGGCGGCCTCGAGCCCACCGCGGACACCTCCCATGTGCCCGACCTGACCGCCGTCGGCCCCGAGGGCCGCGCCGCCCGCACGGCGCTCGCGCTGCGGGACGCCGAAGCGGGTGCCTGGACGCTGCTCGACCACCCGATGGTCGCGCTGGACGTCGCCGGTTCGCCCGCGTTCCTGGAGCCGGACGCCGTCGTGGTGCACCCCGACGGCCGGTGGACGGTCGTCGAGATCAAGTCCTTCCCCATGATGGACGGTTCGGCCGACGCGGCGAAGGTCGGCGCCGCCGCCCGCCAGGCCGCGGTCTATGTGCTCGCCCTCGAGCAGGTCGCCGCCCGGCTCGCCCCGTCCCCCGAGGTCGGCCACAGCATCCTGCTCGTCTGCCCCAAGGACTTCTCCAACCTGCCGACGGCCTCCGTCGTCGACGTTCGCAAGCAACGGGCCGTGACCGGCCGGCAGTTGGCCCGCCTGACCCGTATCGAGGACATCACCGGCACCCTCGCGCCGGGCACGACCTTCGACCTCGAACAGCCCGCGGAGCAGCTGACGACCGCCGTCGAGTCGGTGCCCGCCACGTACGCACCGGAGTGCCTGGCCGCCTGCGAGCTCGCCTTCCACTGCCGTGACCGGGCCCGCGAACGCGGTGCGGTGACCGCGCTCGGCCGCTCGCTGCGCGGCGATCTCGGCGAACTGACCACGGTGGAGGCGGTGTTGTCCGCCGCCCGCGGCGAGAGCGGCGACCCGGCCGACCCCGCGGTCGCCGCGCTCCGCCGGGCCGCCGCCCTGCGCGCGGAGGCCCTCGCGGTGTCGGCGCCCGCTCCCCGTACGGAGGATGCGACGCCTGTTCGCCGTACGGAGAATGCGTCCGCTGCTCCCCGTACAGACGAGGCAGCAGTCGTACGGGAAGGAGGCGCCGCATGTCGTTGATCTCCACCTTGGCGCGGCTCGAAGCGGTGCAGAGCGGGCGGGCGCAGCCGACGGCCACCGTCCGTCACCGGCGTCTGTCCGAACGGCCGCTTGTCTTCGTGCCGTTGACCACAGCGGGCGAGGCCGGCGCACCTCTCGGCGCGCTGGTCGGCACCGACCGCGAGCGGCCCCGGCTGCTCGTCGTACCGCAGCCGCGCGACCGCGAGCTGCGGTTCGCGTTCCTGGCCGAGCTGGCCGAGGAAGTGCTGCCATACGTGGAGTCCTTCGCCGGCGAGACCCAGGCGGAGACGCGCAACGAGACCGACCCGGAGACCGGCAAGAAGGTCAAGGTCGAGGTCGAACTGTGCGTGGACGCACCGCAGTTGATCGTGCCGAGCAGGGCCGGTGTGGAGTTCGTACGGCTGCTCGGGCGCTCCATGCGTTTCCGGCGGACCGCCGAGCAGGACCCGGACACGCCCTATCCCGCGCCGCCGAGGGTGCCGCTGCTCGGACGGTGGCTGACGCACTTCGGCGAGCGGTCCCATGTGCCGGGCTCCGCACAGCTCCTGGCGATGACCGAGCTGCTCGGACGGCACTGGGCGACGGGGCAGTCCAGCCTGGAGGACCAGCACTTGGGAGCGCTGCTCGCGTGGATCGACCCCCCGGCCGGGTCGAGCGGCGCCCAGGCGGCGTTCGAGGCCGAACTGGGCCGGGACAGGGAGGGCCAGCTGCTGTGCCCCCCGGCCGGTCCGGCCACCGATCCGGCCTTCGACAACCGGCTGCTCGCGCCCGCCATCGAGCGGTTCGACCGGGCCCGCACCGCGCTGCAGGCGGCCGAGGACGCACTGGACGCGGACGACCGGCTCGGTGAACTGTCCTCCGCGCAACGGGAGATCGCCTCGCTGATCGAGAGCCGCACCCGGCCCACCTGGGACGCGGTCTGGCGCGGCATCGACCTGCTGCGCACCCTGCCCGAGGCACCGCGCAGCGCCGAGCGCTGGACCCGCGACCTGTGGTCGTACACCGGCCACCGCGACCGCGTCCTGGCCGGCGAGCCCCCGCAGCCGCGCCGCGACGACGCGGTCACCGCGGCCCGCAAGCTGCAGCGGCGCGAGGAGGCCCAGGCCCGGCTCGAGGCGCAGGAGGCTCTGGACGATCCGCTGGTCATGGCCGGGCGGCGGCTCACCGGGGAGGCCTTCACCGGCGAGGTCACCGACGCGGTGATGGCGTACAGCGAGGACAAGCGCCCGCGGCCGCGCCCGCTGATCACCGTATGCACACAGGACCGGCCGCATCTCGGTGCGGGCGCCAAGGTCTACCGGTCGCTCCAAGGCAAGCCGCAGTCGGCCGAGTTCGTCGGATACGACGACGAGGGCGGTGTCGTGCTGCGGATCCTGGACAAGATGGGGCGCGGCAAGGAGCCCGACGCGGGCTCGGTACCCGCGAAGGGCGACCGGCTGTGCTGGACGCTCTTCGAGCACGACGCGCGCGGCGGCGCGAAGCTGCCCGACGCCGAGCAGACGCCCTGGACGCACGGCGGCCCGCCGGGTGAGCCGACGGCCGAACAACCCGACCCGCTGACCTCGGAGGACGTGCTGTGACCGGCTCTCCTTCCGCTTTCGATCCTTCTGCTTTCGATCCTGCTGCTTCCGATCCTGCTGCTTCCGATCGCGCGGATTACGATCCGTCCGCGGCTTTCGATCCGTCCGCGGCTTTCGATCCGTCCGCGGTTTTCGATCCGTCCGCGGCCGCCGCGGCGGCCACCACCGCGATCCTGCGGGACACCCTGCACGGCACCGACCGCGGCGTGGTCGTCGACTCCCCGCCCGGCGCGGGCAAGTCGACCCTCGTGGTGAACACGGCGCTCGAACTGGCCGCCGCAGGACGCCCGTTGATGGTCGTCGCTCAGACCAACGCGCAGGTCGACGACCTGGTCCTGCGCCTGGCCGAGAAGAACCCCGGCCTGCCCGTCGGCCGGCTGCACAGCAGCGACGCCGACGCCTACGACAAGGCGCTCGACGACCTCCCGCAGGTCCGTACGTCCTCGAAGGCCGGCGACCTGGCCGGACTCGACGTGGTCCTGTCGACCGCCGCGAAGTGGGCGCACGTCAAGGACGTGGAGCCCTGGCAGCACGCCATCGTCGACGAGGCGTACCAGATGCGCTCCGACGCGCTGCTCGCCGTCGCGGGGCTCTTCGAACGCGCGCTGTTCGTGGGCGACCCGGGGCAGTTGGACCCCTTCTCCATCGTCGGCTCCGAGCAGTGGGCGGGCCTGTCGTACGACCCTTCGGCCAGCGCGGTCAGCACCCTCCTCGCCCACAACCCGCACCTCCCCCAGCACCGCCTGCCCGTCTCCTGGCGCCTCCCCGCGTCCGCGGCACCGCTGATCTCCGAGGCCTTCTACCCGTTCACGAAGTTCCGCAGCGGCACCTCGCACGGTGACCGCGCCCTGAGCTTCGGCGTCACGGGCGACGGCAGCGCCCACGACCGCGTGCTCGACGAGGCAGCGGCCTCGGGCTGGGGCCTGCTCGAACTGCCGGCGCGGCACACTCCGCGTACCGATCCGGAGGCCGTACGGGCGCTGGCCCACGTGGTCCGCCGGCTCCTCGACCGCGGCGGCGTCACCGTCAGCGAGCGCTCACCGGATCCGGCGCCGCTCACGGTGGACCGTATCGCCGTCGGCACCGCCCATCGCGACCAGGCCGCCGCGGTCCGAACGGCCCTGGCGGAGCTGGGAGTTCAGTGCGTCACCGTCGACACGGCCAACCGTCTGCAGGGCCGCGAGTACGACGTCACGGTCGTGCTCCATCCACTCTCCGGCCGCCCCGACGCCACGGCCTTCCATCTGGAGACGGGCCGCCTGTGCGTGCTCGCGTCGCGGCACCGGCACGCGTGCATCGTGGTGTGCCGGGCCGGGGTCGCCGAACTGCTCGACGAGCATCCGTCGACCGAGCCGGTGCAGCTGGGCGTCACGGTGAAGTTCCCTGACGGCTGGGACGCGAACCACACGGTGCTTTCACATCTGCGCGAACACCGAGTCTCCTACCACCCATAGTTCGCAGTACGAATTACGGTGTTACGCTGCCCGCGTGGGCGAAAAGAGCGAAAAGACCGACGGCCGGCTCGGCGTGGTGGCCGCACTGGTGCAGTCGTCGTTCCTGGTGAACGCCGTGTACGCGGAGTCGGGCCGGGAGTACGGACTCACCCCGCAGCAGGGGCAGTTGCTGTGCGTACTGATGGCGCGGTCGTACGGGATGGGCGAGTTGGGCTCGGTGCTGCGGCTGGCCAAGTCCAGCCTGACCGGACTTGTCGACCGGACGGCCCGCAACGGCCTCGTACAGCGCGAACCCGACCCCGAGGACAGCCGCGCCGTACGCGTGGCGCTCACCTCGCAAGGGGCCGCCCTCGCAAGGGACTTCTACGACGAGACCTGCCGCCGCATCGACCGGCTGCCCGACGGCCTGACGGCCGAGGAGCGCGAGGTTCTCGCCGGACTGCTCGGCCGGGTCGTGCGCGACAACGAGGTCCCCGAGGTGTTTCTGCCTACGGACGGCGGCGCGGGACAACAGGAAACGATTGAAGTTCGCAGTACGAACTAATAAAGTTCGTACCACGAACTCAATACTCCCCGTGGAGGCGTCGCCCCATGTCCGCACCCGCACGCACACCCACACCCGCCCTCCCCTTGTTCGGCTTCGGAGCGCACAGCACCCTCGACGAGGGGCCCGAGCTGCTCCGCATGGTGCGGCAGGCCGACCGCGACGGGCTCGATCACTTCTCGCTCTCGGACCACCCGTACCTCGGCGAACGCCTGGACGCGTACGCCACGATCGCCTTCCTGCTCGGCCGTACGCGGCACATCGCCGGCTTCGCCAACGTCACCAATCCGACCCGGCCGCCCGCGATGCTGGCGCGCACGCTCACCTCGCTGTCCGCGCTGAGCGACGGCCGCGTGATCCTGGGGATGGGCGCGGGCGGGATCTGGGACCGGATCGCCGACATGGGCGTCGAGAAGCTCACGCCGGCTCAGGCCGTCGAGGCCTTCGAGGAGGCGATCGTCCTGGTCAGGAAGCTCTCGGGCGGCGGCGCCCCGGTCACCTTCGAGGGCAGGCACTTCCAGGTGCACGAGATCGCGCCGTCCCCGGTCGCCGCTCCCCCGGTGTGGACGGGCTCGGTGGGCCGCAAGTCCCTCGCCGCCACGGGCCGCGTGGCCGACGGCTGGATCCCGGGCCATGCGGCGGACTGGCTCAGCGAGCGCTACCGCAGCTCGCGCCCGGTGATCGACGAGGCGGCCCGCGCGGCCGGCCGCGCACCCGCCGACATCGCCACGGTCTTCAACCTCCCCGGCCGCATCACGGACGGCCCGCTCCCGGCCACCCGCGACGCCGAGGGACGGTGGCTGGGCGGCAGCGCCGCACAATGGACCGAGGAGCTCACCACGGCGGTCCTCGACCACGGCGCCGCGGGGTTCACGCTCTTCTCACCCAAGGGCGGCACCCAGGACGCGGCCTCGGTGGCGCGCTGGTCCACGGAGATCGCGCCCGCGGTACGGGCGGCCGTGGCGAAGGAACGGCAGGTCAGTCCCTGAGCTCACCCCTCAGCAGACCGCGCCCGAACTCGACCATCTTCTTCGCATAGTCCTCGGTCCACTCCGCACGCTCCGCGATCTCCCCCGCCGACAGGCGGTCGAAGCGATGCGGCTCGGCCAGCTGGGCCGCGGCGATGGCCTGGAACTCGATGGCGCGGTCGGTCGCGGCGCGGAACGCGAGGGTCAGCTCGGTGGCGCGCGCGAGCAGCTCCCGGGGGTCCTCGACCGACTCCAGGTCGAAGAAGTGCTCCGGGTCGGCGGCGGCTGTGGTGGGCTCGAAAAGCAGGGGCGCCGGGCGCAGTCGCCGCTGTGTCCGCTCGGGTTCCGCCATGCCGGTCCTTCCGTCGCCAGGGTCTCCGGTCCCCGGCATTCCCCGAGGGCCGCCTTCCATTGTCCCGGGTCCCGCAAGAGGGCCTCACCGGTGCGGCGATGTACGGCGGTGGCATATGCCGGGCGGACCGTACTGCACCGGCGGGGCGGGCGTCCCGGAAATCCGTAACCCCGTGAGTCCACACGCTCACAGCCGGTACATGTAGATGCCATGAGCACTCGGCTGACCAGTAAGCACTCCGTCGAAGCCCACGCCGGATTCGTGACGCCCGCGGGCGCCGCATGGCTGGCGTCCGCGACCTCGTATCCACGCTCCACGCTCGCCCTGTGGGAGGCGCGGCCGACCGCTCCCGTGGTCCTGCCGTGCGGGACCGCCTTCGATGTCGTGAGCGTCCCGGCGGTGTTCGGCCGCCGGATGCTGGACCGGCTGTGGGAGGAGGGCCCGGGCTCCGGGCCCGGCGCCACGTACCGCCGCCGGACGCTGATCTTCGCCGGCCCCCGCCCCGCCCCCCGGCTGCCGTCGCTGCTCGCCTGGGGGGGG
>NZ_JAEIMH010000044.1:0-1462 GCF_016464295.1 Streptomyces sp. N35
GCCACCGCCGGAGGAACCACCGGGCTCGCCGGCCGAGCCCCCGGAGCCGTCCGAGCCACCGGACGTGGGACCACCGCTGGTCGCCGGCGGCTCGGGCTCCGACTGCGCAGGCGGGGCCTGACCCGACCCGGCCGTCTCGCTGGGCCGCCCCGCCCCCGCCGAACCGGACTCGCGCACCGACTCGGGCGTGGACGCCGAGTCGGACGGCGGCGCCGAAGTAGCGCCCTCCGTGGGCGACTTGGAGGCCGACGGGCTGCCCTTGTCGGAGCGGCCCTCACGGGACTGGCTGGGCAGCGGCGAGCCGGGCAGTTCGTTGCGCGGCGGCTGGCCGGGACCCGGCACCGTGACGGTCTGCGCACTGCGCACCGCACCGCCGAGCAGGGCGCCGAGCAGCAGCGTGGCGCCCACGACGAACGTGCCGATGAGCAGCCCGCGGCGCAGCACCCGGCGGCGCAGCTCCCAGAGTTCGGAGCGCGGTCCGAGCGTGCGCCAGGCCTCGCTCGCGAGCCGCCCGTCCACCGAGTACACCGGGGCGCCCGCGATGATCAGCGGCGACCAGGCGGCCAGGTAGATGATGTCCGGCGCGTCGTACGCGGGAACGGTCTTCCAGCTGACGGTGACGAGCAGCGCCGCGGAGAGCAGCGCACCGATCACCGCCGCGACCCGCTGCCACAGACCGAGCACCGTCAGGACGCCGACGATCACCTGCAGGAAGGCGATGACGAGCCCGGCGCCGACCGGGTGCTGCAGCGCGAAGTCCCGCAGCGGTTCGGCCAGCGGCCAAGGGTGCAGGGAATTCAGCCACTTGACCATCGAGCCGCGCTCGCCGCCGTCGAAGTAGACGGGGTCGCAGAGCTTGCCCAGGCCGGCGTAGATGGAGATGAAGCCGAGGAAGATACGGAGCGGGAGCAGGACGACGCCGAGGTTGAGCCGGCGTCCGGGGTAGTACGCGTGCCGGACCGAGTCCGCTCCGTGGCGCCGCGCACCGGCCTCGTCGTCCTCGTCGAACTCGTCGTCCTCGTAGGGGGGTCCCGGCTGCGCGGGGCTTTCGCCCTCGGAGCGGAAGAGCCCGTCGTAGGCGCTGTCGAAGGCGGAGACCGCCGGGATGAGCCGGGTCTCGTCGCCCTCGGGGGCGCGCGGCCCGACCACCTGCGGTGTCTCGACGGTCGCGTCGGGGTCGATGCCGCCGAGCCGGTCGAGTTCCTCGACCTTGATCCGCGGGATGACCTGAGTGGCCGCTCCGTCGCCGAACTCCTGGGCGCCCTGCGCCACTTCGGCCCTGCGGGCGGCCTGCAGCAGTCCGGTGGCCGCGAGGTCGCCGGGCTCGCTCTTGCCGCTCCACACGACGGGCGCCCGGCGCCGTACGACGGAGGCGCCGGCGGCCGCGGGGGTGGGGGCGGCGACGGGGGGGGCGGCGGGGGTGCGCGGGGGCCGGGGGAGGTTCGGGGCCGGGGGGTGCACA
>NZ_JAEIMH010000044.1:1472-23443 GCF_016464295.1 Streptomyces sp. N35
CCCCCCCCCCCCCCCCCCCGCGCGCCCCGCCGCGCGCGGGGCGCCGGGCGCCCGCCGGGCCGCGGGGATGAGGCCGGCGACGGAGGTGCCGGCGGCGATGCGCGGGGACCGGGGCAGTTTCGCGCCAGGGAGCTGCACACGGAAGCTTGCGTGATTGACGATGACCTGCGCCGGGTCGCACGGGACCTTCACCATGCTCAGCGCGGGAGCGTCGTCGAATCCCGTACCGGGTGTTCTGGTGTCCACACTCATCTAACCGAGTGACGTCACCTTAGGACACTGCCTTGACCCCGAAGATCTGTCCGTGACCGGTCAAGATCTTTACCTGCGCGGGGCACGGACCCACGTCGCCTTCTCAGCCGGCCGCCGTGCCGGGCCCTTGGAGCAGGCGCAGTTGGAGCATCAGCGCGAAGCGTGACTCGGGGTCGGTCAGGTCGGCCCGGGCCACCTCGGCGACGCGCCGCAGCCGGTAGCGGAAGGTGTTCTGGTGGACATACATGGCCGCCGCTGCCGCCGGTATGTCGCCGAACGCGTTGAGCCAGGCCCGCAGCGTGTCGACCAGGTGGGCGTCATGGCCGCGGTCGTACGCGAGCAGGCGGGCGAGCGGTCCTTCGGCCCGGTCGCCGCGTTCGGCGGCGAGGTCGGCGAGGTCGAGCAGCAGTGCCTCGATGTGCACATCAGCGATCCGGGCCAGCCGGCGCGGTCCGCCGCCGGTGCGCAGGACGCGCAGCGCGCGGTCGGCGCCTTCGCGGGAGCGCGCCAGAGCGCCGCCGTCCTCGGCGCAGGCCCCGATGCCGATCAGCGGGCGAAGGCGGTCGCCGACGCGGCTGAGGAAGTCGGAGCCGACGCGTACCGCGCGCTCCTCGGCGTCACCGGCCACCGGCAGGATCCCGTACGCCACATCGCCGATGAGCCCGGTGGCGGCCCGCGGGTGCACCGCGCTCAGGTGCATCGCGAACGCGTCGGCCAGACGCTGCCGTTCGGCCGCGTGCCGTGCGTGCACGGCGGTGGAGCCGGACGCCTCGGGCGGGTCCGGTGCGGTCAGGGCGAGCACGACACCGCCGTGGTCGGCGAGACCGAGCCGGGCCAGGGCCTCGGTGGCACGCGGTCCGCCTTCGAGCACGGTGGCGACCAGGTCGGCGCGCAGCCGCCGCTCCACATCGGCGCCCGCCCGCTGCCGCAGCAGGTGCAGGGCCACGAGTTTGGCCGCGTCGTGCAGGGCCTGGGTGCGCTGGGCGTTGAGCGGGGTGCGCACGGCGGCCCAGATGGACCCGAGGAGTTCGTCCCCGGCCCGTACGGCGATGGCGACGCGCGGGATGTGGAATTCCTCGGTCGCCGGGGGCTCCACCTGCACCGGCTGGTCGCCGCGGTAGAGCGCTCGGAAGACGCCTTGGTCCTCGAGGAACCGGGTGAAGCGCTCGGGCACTTGGCGGCCCAGGACCGTCTCCACGCGGGAGGGGTCGGCCTCGTCCTGCCGCCCGGAGAACGCCAGGACGCGTGAGCTGCGGTCCTCGATGGTGACGGGGGCGTCGAGGAGCGCCGCGACCGCGTTGGCCACGGCGAACAGATCGCCCGAGGGGATGCCGCCCAGGGTCTGCGGTCCCACGTCGCCGACGTCGTCCTCGGCGAGCAGCGAGCGCAGCATGGCGGCCAGTTGGGCCCAGGATGCGCCCCGGGTGAGGGCGAGCAGCGCCACGCCCGCCCGTGCGGCGGCCGCGGTCACGGCCGGGTCGGCGCAGGCGGGCGCGCGGGCGACCAGGGCGGGGGGGCCCCGCCCCCCCCGGCCCGGGGGGCCCCGGACCCGCCGGGTGAGCAGCCGTCCGGTGCCGCCGGCCGTCCGCACGCCGATGCCGAGCACCAGCGCACGCCGGGGCAGCACCGGTTCGTCCAGCGGGTCGTGGATGACCACCCCGCCGATCGCGCCGGCGCCGGCCGGGTCGCCGCAGACAAGGTCGAGGAGGGTGGTGCCGAGGTCCTCGAGGACGCGCCCGAGGCCGGCTCGCGGACGCGGTCCGGCGTCGGAGCCCCTGGTCATGGCGGTGTCGCGCCCGTATGGACCGGATTCATGGACCGGATTGTGGGCCGCCGCCCCCCGGGTCGACAAGGGGCTGTCACAGAGAGATCCACTCGGTGCCCACCGTCACTTCCTCCAAGGCCTCGGGGACCGGGACCACCCCGAGGCCCGGCCCGGTGGGGACCGGCAGATGTCCGTCGTCCAGGACGAAGGGCTCGGTGATGTCGGTGCGGTAGTAGCGGTCGGAGGCCGAGGTGTCGCCCGGCAGCGTGAAGCCGGGCAGCGCGGCGAGCGCGACGTTGGCCGCGCGTCCGAGCCCGGTCTCCAGCATCCCGCCGCACCACACGGGCACCCCGTGCGCGCTGCACACGTCGTGGATCCGGCGCGCTTCGAGGTAGCCGCCGACCCGTCCGGGCTTGATGTTCACGATGGAGCAGGCGCCCAGGGTGATCGCCGCGGCGGCGGCGCGGGCCGAGGTGATGGACTCGTCCAGGCAGACGGGGGTGGTGATGGCCTTCGCGAGTGCGGCATGACCGAGCAGGTCCTCCTCGTCGAGGGGCTGCTCGATCAGGAGCAGTCCGTACGGGTCCAGGCGCGCCAAGTGCCGGGCGTCGGCGAGCGTGTAGGCGGTGTTGGCGTCGGCCTGGAGCAGCAGTTCGTCGCCGAAGTGCTCGCGCACCGCCCGTACGGGCTCGATGTCCCAGCCCGGCTCGATCTTCAGCTTGATCCGTACGTATCCGGCGTCGAGGTAGCCGGCGACGGCTTCGAGCAGCTGCGGTACGGAGTCCATGATGCCGACGGACACCCCGCAGGGCACGCGGTCGTGCACGGCTCCCAACTCCCGCGCCAGGGACACCCCTTGGGTGCGCAGATCGGCGTCCAGGACGGCCGTCTCCAGGGCGGCCTTCGCCATCCGGTGGCCGAGGTAGGGGGCGAGCGCGGGGGCCACGGCCGCCGCGTCGAGCCGGGCGCGGCCCGCGAGCGCCGGGATCAGGAAGCGGCGCAGTACGTCGGCGCAGCCCGCCACGTACTCCGACGAGTAGAGCGGCCCCTCCATCGCCACGCACTCGCCCCACCCTTCGGCCTCGGTGCCCACGGCCCGCAGAAGCAGGGCCGAGCGCTCGGTGAGCGTGCCGAAGGAGGTGCGGAAGGGCGCCACCAACGGCAGCCTGATCTCGCGGAGTTCGACCCCGGTGAGCTTCACGGTGCGTCCTTTCGTACGAGGAGATACCAGCCGGACCGTTCGAAGCCCGTCACCTGCCAGCCGTCGGCGAGCAGTCCGCCGAGGACGTCGCGTACGGCCGCACGCCAGGACGCGGCTGCCGCCGGATCGGCGCGGCGCAGGGCCTCGATGTCCTCGGGCACGGCGACCCGTGCGCGTGGTGCGGTGACGGCTTGGGCGCGGGGCCGGCCGGAGGGTGTGACGCCCAAGGCGACGGCGGCCGGTTCGGCCGGTGGGTCACCGGGGCGGTCCGCGGTGCCGCCGGGGCGGTGGCCGTGGCAGGCCGCGGCCACCTCGGGGGCGGTGAGCCGCCAGGTGACCAGGAGCCGGTCGGTGTCGTCGGCGCCGTTGATGCCGTCGTCCATCCGCCCGTAGAAGTCGGGCAGGTACTGCGTGGGCCGTGCGGCCAGTTTGCCGAGGTTGAAGTAGGCGTTGCGGCGCACCAGCGGGTCGAAGGTCCAGGAGACCTGGGTGGCCCCGCGCCGCAGCGTCCAGGCGCGCTGGTGCGTCTTGAGGGCGAAGCCGACGCTGCGGCCGCGCATCCGGGCCGAGACGCCCGCGATATGGCTGTGCAGCATGCCGTCGGGCGGCGGCCCGAAGAAGCCGATGCAGGCGCCCACCAGGTGTTCGTCGTCGAAGGCGCCCGCGACGTAGCTGCCGGCCTTGTCCATCGCGCGCAGCAGCTCGGGCGTCACCAGACCGTTCTCGCCGCCGGGCTTCCAGATGCCCTCGAAGAGGGCGCAGGCGGCGGCCAGTTCGGGCAGCGCGCTGATCGGCCGTACCCGGCAGCCGGCCGCGTGCGCCGCGCTGTCGGCCGCGGCCTGTGCGTCGGAGTACAGGCCGGTCCGCTGTACGGGCGCGGCCAGGGGGGTCTCGTTCATCGGCCGCTCCCGCCGTTCGCCGCCCATTGGTTCTGCCCCGTGAGCACGTCGGCCACGAGTGCGGTCAACAAGGCCGTACGACCGGGGAGTTCGCCCACGACCACATGCTCGTCGTCGGCGTGCGCACCTGCGCCCACCGCGCCGAGCCCGTCGAGGGTGGGCACGCCGGCGCCGGCGGTGAAGTTGCCGTCGGAGGCGCCGCCCACCGCGGCCGAGCCGGGTGCGTCGATCCCGAGCCGGTCGGCGAGGAGCACCGCGCGGCGGTGGAGCGCGGCCGATGCGGAGGCGTCCAGGGGCGGCCGGTTGGGGCCGCCCGTCACCTCGATCGCCGCCCCGGGGAGCCGCGGGCCGAGCGCCTTGAGCGCCAGGTCGACCCGCTCCTGTTCCGCCGCGTTCCGTACGCGGACGTCGACGGCGAACCTGCCCTCCGCGGGCACGGTGTTGGTGCTGGTGCCGGCGGCCAGCAGGGTCGGGGTCACGGTGGTGCCGGCGGCGGGATCGCCCAGGGCGGCGACCGCGAGGATCTGGTGCGCGGTCTCCACGGCGGCGTTCACCCCGCGCTCGGGTTCGAGTCCGGCGTGCGCCGCCTTCCCGCGCAACACCACCTCGTATCGCGAGACGCCTTTTCGTTCGGTCTTCAACGCCCCGCCGTCCGCGGACGCTTCGAGGACGAACGCCGCGGCGCAGCCCGCCGCCTCGGACTCGATGAGTTCCCTGGACGACGGTGAGCCGAGTTCCTCGTCGCCGGTGACCAGGAGGGTCACCCCGTCAGGGGCGCCGAGTGCGGCCAGCGCGTGGAAGGCCATCACCAGGCCCGTCTTCATGTCGAAGCAGCCGGGCCCGCGCAGCACCCCGTCCCGCACCCCGAACGGGAGCCGGGCGAGGGTGCCTTGGGGCCAGACCGTGTCGTGATGGCCCAGGATCAGCACCCGTCGTGGACCGTCACCGAGGCGCCAGCGCAGGTGGGTGCGGCCGTCCAGGACGATCCGCTCGGGCTCCTGGCCGAGGTGGGCCGCCCCCATGACGGCCACCTCGGCGGCGGAGCGCGCCACCGCCGCGAGATCGGTCGACGGGGACTCGCAGGTCACCAAGTGCTCGATATCGGCGAGCATGGCGGGCAGCGCGGCCCGGAAACGGTCGGCCGGTGCGGGGTTGTCGTGCAGCAGTTCCACGTCAGGACACCTTCGGGGTCGCGCGGACGCCGAAGTGCACATAGCGCTCGCCGGTCGGCAGGGTGTAGAAGGTCACCGGTGTCCAGGCGGCGGAGCCCGGGCGCCGGATCAGGAACATCTTGTCCGTGACCGGCACCAGGTCGAACTCCTCGACCGGTTCGGGCACGAGGGCGGCGAGCGGCCCGGTCACCGTCATCCGCAGCCGGGGCCCCTCCTTGTCGTCAAGGATCTCGATGCGCGCACCCGCCCGCTCGTAACAGCCGGTGTGCGGGCTCAGGTCCACCTCCGGTGGTACGGGCGCGGGCTCGAGCGGACGCGGCATCGCGACGCCCGCCAGCTCGGCGAAGATCTCCCGGAACAGCTCCGGATAAAGGTCGTGCGCGCCCCCGCCGTTGGTGAGCAGCGTGACCGCGAGGTCCTGCTCCGGCAGCACCCGCAGGAACGCCGACTGGCCGAGGGTGTTGCCGTCGTGGCCGATCAGCCGGTGGCCGTCCCAGCCGAAGCGGATCCAGCCGAGCCCCCAGGAGTCGCCGAGGGTGTGCGCGTCCGGCAGCCTCACCTGCTCCTGGGTCATCGTGTGCGCGGCGCCCTCGGACAGCACCCGTGTGCCGTCGGGAGCAGAACCACCGGCCAGGTGCATCCGGGCGAAGGCCAGGACATCGGCGGCGGTTGCGGTGATCAGACCGGCGGGTCCCGCGGAACGGGCGAGGCCCCAGACCGGCACCGTACGAGGCTCCCCGCCACCGCCCGCGTCATGCCCCATCGCGGCACGGAAGCGCAGCGCCTCCTCGGGCAGCGTGACCGTACGCTCCAGACCCAGCGGGGCGCACAGCCGCTCGCGCAGGGCCTGGTCCCAGCTCATGCCGGTGAGCTTCTCGATGACACGGCCCGCGAGTACATATCCGGAGTTGCAGTACGAGAAGGTCGCGCCGAGCGGATGGTTCTGCGCCGCCTCCTCGAGCCGGTCCGCGTACCGCTCCAGGCAGTCGTCGCCGCGCCCGGTGTCGGTGAACACATCGCCGTCGATGCCGCTGGTGTGGGTGAGCAGGTGCCGCATCGTCACCTTCTGCGTGACCTGCGGATCGCGGAGCCGGAGCTCCGGGAGTACGTCGACGAGGGGCGCGTCGAGGTCGACGAGCCCCTCGTCCGCGAGCTGCATCACCAAGGTGGCGGTCCACACCTTGGTGATCGAGCCGATCTGGAAGAGCGAGTCCTCGGTGGTCTCGACTCCGGTGTCCTTGTTGAGCACGCCGTGGGCGGCGAGGGCGAGTCGGCCGCCGCGCGCGATACCGAGGACCGCGCCCGGTACCCGGTGGCGGGCGGCCAGTTCGTCGAGCCTGCGCTGCCAGTGCGCGGTGTCCAGGGGCGGGCGCCGCCCGGCGGCGTGCTCCTCCACCCAGTCCACGATGCGGCGGCCCAGGTCGGTGCGGTGCGAGGGAGGTCCGTCCAGGAGAAACAGGTGCGAGCCGCCGGGGTAGAGCACGAGCCTTGTGGGCACGCCCCGTTCACGCAGCGCGGTGAACCACTGCTCGGCCTGCCCGGCCGGGCAGAGCTCGTCGGCGGCGCCGTGTACGACGAGGGTGGGGGTGCGGACGTGCTCCACCCTCTCGTACGGGGAGAGTCCGGCGTAGTGCGTACGGTGCTGCCACGGCGGTCCGCCCAGTTCGGCGACCCCCAGCGCACGGGCCTCGTCGCTGGTGCCGCACATGCTGGTCAGATCGCTGACCACCCCGCCGGCGACGGCGGCGGCGAACCGGTCGTCGCGGCCGGTCAGGTAGCAGGTCAGATAGCCGCCGTAGCTGTAGCCGGCGACCGCGAGCCGGCGCGGGTCGGCGATGTGCTCGGCGACCAGCACGTCGAGCGGTTCGATGAGGTCCTGGGCGTCGGCCCTCCCCCAGGCGCCGACGGCGGCGGTGAAGAACGCCTCGCCGTAGCCGTCGCTGCCCCGCGGGTTGAGCAGCAGCACCGACCAGCCGCGCGCGACGAGTTCCTGGTGGTAGAGGTGGATGGGGTCGGCGGCGGCGTTCCACGCGTTGTGCGGACCGCCGTGGATGTCGAGCAGCAGCGGTCCGGGTCCGGTGCGGGCCGGATCGCGCAGCAGCCAACCGTGCACGGTGGTGCCGTCCGAGACCGTGAACTCCCGTTCCTCGGGCGCGAAGAGCTCCACGTCCGCGAGGCTCTCGCCGTGCGTGGTGAGGACCCCGGTGCGTCCGGTCGTCAGGTCGACCGTGGCGATCTCGCCGTACGAGTCGGGTGTCGCGAGGACGAGCGCGGCGGTGGACCCGGCGGCCGAGAGCCCGGAGACCACCTGCCCCGCGCCCGCCACGAGCGGCCGCGCATCCCCGCGCGCGTCGAGGTCGTACAGGTGGGTGCACCCCCGGTCGCGTACGCAGAACAGGACGCTGTCACCCGTGACTTGGGGCACCGCACCCGGATAGCCGGGCCCGCCGGGCATCACGTTGCGGTCCAGGGCGACGGTGAGGTCGTCCGCCGGGCCGCCGTCGAGCGGGACCCGCAGCAGGCCCGCGTGCCCGATCCGGGTGTCCCCGCGGCCGACGACCAGCAGGGCACTCCCGTCGGCGGTCCAGGTGACGGTGTGCGCCTGCCCCTCGCCGCTGCCGACGGGACGCGGTGCGGCGCCCGGACCCTCGGCCTCCACCACGTACGCCGCACTGCGCAGTGTCAGATCCGCGTCGTCGCCGTACGCGGAGGTGAAGGCGAGCCGACGCGAGTCCGGCGACCAGGCGGGAGCTCTCACGTCCCATGCGCCGTGGGTGAGCTGCCGTACGGTGCGGGTGCCGAGATCGAGGACGTGCAGCTGGTCGCGTACCGCCCCCAACAGGCCCTGCCCGTCCGCCTTGTAGCCGAGCCGGTCCGTGACGACGGGTGCCGCGTCGGGCGAGGGCCCCACCGGAGCCGTGAACGCGAGCGCGCGCCCGTCCGGGCTCCACACCGGCGCCCCCGCGCCCAGCGGCAGTCCCGTCACCGGCTCGGGCTCCCCGCCGCCGGCCGGAAGCAGCCACACCTGGCCCGGCCCGTCCCCGCCGCGCAGGAACGCAAGCCACCGGCCGTCCGGCGACCAGGCGGGCGCGGTGTCCGCCGGACCGCGGGTCAGCCGCCGCGCCGGACCGGTGCCGGCCGGCACCGTCCACAACTCCCGGTGATCCCGGTCGTGTTCACGGTCCGCCACGCGCAGGACGTACACCACACGGGTGCCGTCCGGGGAGAGCGCGGGCTGCTCCGGGAGCGCGATGGCGTACAGGTCGTCGATGCCCAGGCGTCGTGTCATGAGGGGTTCTCCCCTGCCGGACCACGTGGTCATGCGGATCCCCACCTCCGAGGCTGCGAACCGTGCTGCCCGGAAGGTAAAGCAGGAGACGCGGCCGGATCTTCGTCGTCCGCACCAAGGAGAGACAGGGGTATTGGTCGCCGGCGACGAACGAGGGGGCGGGGCTCACACACAAGCCCCCCGCCCCCCAGTCCGCCGTCCCCAGCGGGGGATGACACTGGCCCGGCGGGGGGTACATGCCCGGATCCGCGCCATGCCGCGTCAGCTCATTATCAGCTGCAGCGTGCCGGCACCGAGGTGATCCGGAGGCGACCCCTCCGACCGCCCCGCCGCCGCACGCAGACCTCTCGCATCCCGCGAGGGGTCTTTTTACTTTCCCACCCCGGCTGCTTTCCCAGCCCGACCTGCTTTCCCAGCCACCCCGATACGAGGAAGCACCCGCCATGACGTCAGAGGAACTGTCACCGCAGGACCCGGCCTCCCGCCTCACCGTGACCCTCCGCCACACCCGCGAGGGCCTCGGCCGGGTCGTCACGACCCTGCGCTCGGTCCCGGTGAGCGAGCTGACCTACCGGGTGTCCGAGGACGCCCGCGCCACCGCCGAGATCGTGCTCGCACCGGCCGACGCACCCCGCGCGCGCCGCCGCCTGAACCGTGTCGTGGACGTGCTCGCGGTCACCGAGGCGACCACGAGCACGGTTGTGCGGCGATAGGGGAAGGGGGCAGCAGGTCAGCTCCTGCGCCGAGCCGCCTCGTACAGCACGACGCCCGCCGCCACACCGGCGTTCAGGGACTCCGCGCCACCGGGCATCGGGATGCGCACGAGGTAGTCACAGGTCTCGCCGACCAGGCGGGACAGGCCCTTGCCCTCGCTGCCGACCACGATCACGACCGGTCCTGCGAGCGCCTCCAGGTCACCGACCTTGTGCTCACCGTCGGCGGCGAGACCGACGATCGTCAGACCCGCCTTCTGGTAGCCCTCCAGGGCGCGCGTCAGGTTCGTGGCACGGGCCACGGGCGTACGGGCCGCGGCACCCGCCGAGGTCTTCCACGCGCCGGCCGTCATGCCGGCCGCGCGGCGCTCGGGCACGACCACACCGTGGCCGCCGAACGCGGAGACGGAGCGGACGACCGCACCGAGGTTGCGCGGGTCCGTGACTCCGTCGAGCGCGACGATCAGCGGGTCGTCGCCCTCGTCGAAGGCCGCGGCGGCCAGGTCCTCGGGATGCGCGTACTCGTACGGCGGCACCTGGAGCACCAGGCCCTGGTGGTTGAGCCCGTTGGTCATCCGGTCGAGCTCGGGCTTCGGCGCCTCCATGAGGTGGATGCCGCCGCGCTGCTGCGCGAGGTTGAGCGCGTCACGCACCCGCTCGTCGTTGTCGATGAACTGCTGCACGTACAGCATCGTCGCGGGCACTCCGTCGCGCAGCGCCTCGTACACCGGGTTGCGCCCCACGACCATCTCCGACTGCCCCTTGCCGCCGCGCCGGGCGACGGGCTTGCGGGCGGCCTGCTTGGCCTTGGCGTTGGCGATGCGGTTCTTCTTGTGCTTCTTGCGCATCTCCGCGGGCGGGGTGGGGCCCTTGCCCTCGAGGCCGCGCCGCCGCTGGCCACCGCTGCCGACCGTCGCACCCTTCTTGTTGCTGGTGCGACGGTTCCTGCGCTGGCTGTTCCCGGCCATGACCTACCTGTTTCTGCGTCCGTAAAGCATGAAGTACGTATATGAAGTGTGCCGCCCGGCGGACCGGGCGGCACATCTAGCGCTTGATCAGCGCGGACCGAGCGTCCACCGCGGCCCGTCGGAACCGTCCTCGATGACGAGACCCGACTGGTTGAGCTGATCGCGGATGGCGTCCGCCGCGGGCCAGTCCTTACGGGCCCGTGCCGACTCGCGCTGCTGGAGCACCAGGCGTACGAGGGTGTCCACGACGCCGTGCAGGTCCTCACCGCGGTCGCTCTCACCGGCCCAGTGCGCATCCAGCGGGTCGAGTCCGAGGACACCGAGCATGGCCCGCACCTCGGCGAGGCGCGCGACCGCGGCCTCCTTGTCGTCGGCGGCGAGGGCGCTGTTGCCCTGGCGGACCGTGGTGTGCACGACGGCGAGCGCCTGCGGCACACCGAGGTCGTCGTCCATGGCCTCGGCGAACGCGAGCGGCACCTCGGCCGCGGGCTCGACAGGGCCCCCGGCCTTCTCCACGACGCGCTGCACGAAGCCCTCGATCCGCGCGAACGCGGACTCGGCCTCGCGCAGGGCCTCCTCGCTGTACTCGATCATCGAGCGGTAGTGCGGGGTGCCCAGGTAGTAGCGCAGCACGATCGGCCGCCAGCGCTGGACCATCTCGGACACGAGCACCGAGTTGCCCAGCGACTTGGCCATCTTCTCGCCGGCCATGGTCACCCAGGCGTTGTGCAGCCAGAAGTTCGCGAAGTCATCGCCGTACGCCTTGGCCTGGGCGATCTCGTTCTCGTGGTGCGGGAAGATCAGATCGAGCCCGCCGCCGTGGATGTCGAACGCGGAACCCAGGTACTTGTGGGCCATCGCCGAGCACTCCAGGTGCCAGCCCGGCCGGCCGCGGCCCCACGGGGACTCCCAGTCGGGCTCGCCCGGCTTGGCCGCCTTCCACATGGCGAAGTCACGCGGGTCGCGCTTGCCGGTGATGCCTTCCTCGGCCGGCTGCAGCAGATTGTCGAGCTCCTGGTTGGACAGCTCCAGGTAGCCGGGGAAGGACCGCACGTCGAAGTAGACGCTGCCGTCCGCCTCGTACGCGTGCCCGCGCTCGATCAGGCCGCGCATCATCTCGACCATCTCGGTGATGTGGCCCGTGGCCCGCGGTTCGTACGTGGGCGGCAGGCAACCGAGCGCGTGGTAGCCGTCGTTGAACGCGCGCTCGTTCTCGTACCCGATCGACCACCACGGGCGGCCCTGCTCGGCCGCCTTCGCGATGATCTTGTCGTCGATGTCCGTGACATTGCGGATGAAGGTCACGTCATAGCCGCGGTACGTGAACCAGCGGCGCAGGATGTCGAAGTTGAGCCCCGACCGGATGTGCCCGATGTGCGGGGCCGCCTGCACGGTGGCGCCACACAGGTAGATCGAGACGCAGCCCGGCATGAGCGGGGTGAAGTCACGGATCTGCCGGGCGCTGGTGTCGTACAGGCGAATAGTCACGACATCAAGGGTAGTGGGCGCCGGGCAGTGCCCCGCGACCGTTACGGGGCCGCGGGACAACATTGTGATACGGAGCGGCTCAGATCCGGCCGACGACCTTGCGCGGCGTGACGCGGACGACCACGCGGGGGGCGTCCTGGGCGGCGTTCGCGTTGAACTCGGCGTACTTCTTGCCGACGTACTTCAGCGCCAGCTCGTCGATCAGCTCCTGACCGCCCTCTTCCGTCAGCTCGGCGGTGCCGCGGATCTCGGCGTAGCTGTACGGGGCGTCGAAGGGCTGCACCACGACGCTGAGCCGCGGGTCACGGCGCAGGTTCTTCTCCTTCTGCCGCCCGAGCGTCGTGGAGAAGAGGAGAGCGTCCCCGTTCTCGGGGTCTCGCTTCACCCACACCGGCGACACCTGGGGGCTGCCGTCGGGCTGGATGGTGGCGACGGTGATGAACACGGGGGTGTCGAGCAGTGCCTTGAGCTCGGCGGAGAGTTCGGCGGACATCGGGGGCCTCCGGTGCGGTTCGGGTACTCGTTGACTCCGCAACGACTACCCGAACCTGCCGCCTGCATCCAGGTACCGCGCCGCAGATCAGACCCGCACCACCAGGGCCGTCGCGATCGCCGCCAGGCCCTCGCCGCGACCGGTGAAGCCGAGACCGTCCGACGTGGCGGCGGACAGCGACACCGGGGCACCCGCCGCGGCCGACAGCACCTTCTGGGACTCCTCCCGGCGCTTGCCGATCTTCGGGCGGAGGCCGACGACCTGCACGGCGACGTTCCCGATCTCGAAGCCCGCCGCGCGCACGATCCGCGCCGCCTCCGTCAACAGCGTGACGCCCGAGGCACCGGACCACTCGGGCCGCCCGGTACCGAAGTGCTGACCGAGGTCACCGAGCCCGGCCGCCGAGAACAGCGCGTTGCACGCCGCGTGCGCCACGACATCCGCGTCGGAGTGCCCCTCGAGCCCCGGCCCGGAGTCCTCCCACAGCAGCCCGCCGACCCACAGCTCACGGCCCTCTTGCGCCGAGAACGCGTGGATGTCCGTGCCGATGCCGACCAGCGGCAGTCCGGCGATACGGGAGGCCTCGACGGAACGGGGGGTCTCGTCGATACGGGGAGTCTCAGAAGCCATCGTTCTTCCTCCTGCGCGCCAGCACGGCCTCGGCAAGCACCAGATCCAGCGGACGCGTCACCTTGAACGCCTCCTCGTGCCCGGGCACGACCACGACCGGCAGCCCGAGCTGCTCGACCATGCTCGCGTCATCGGTGACGTTCTCCGTGACGGTCTCGTGCGCCCGTACGAGCGTGGCCCGCTCGAATCCCTGCGGGGTCTGCACCGCACGCAGCCGGGCGCGGGCCGGTGTGGACAGCACCGGCTCGGGACCGTCGGCGCACGGCTCGACCTCCTTGACCGTGTCGGCGAGCGGCAGCGCCGGTACGACGGCGACCGCACCGTCCCGTACCGCCTCGATCACCGCGTCGACCGTGTCGACCGGTACGAGCGGCCGGGCGGCGTCGTGCACGAGCACCGTGCCGTAGCCGGGCGGCAGCGCGTCGACACCGGCCTTCACGGAGTCCTGGCGGTTCTCGCCGCCGGGCACGACCAGGAAGTCGGTGCGCTCGGGCAGCGTGTGCGCGTCGAGCAGCGTCTTGACCTCGGCGGCGCCGTCCGGCGGGGCGACGACGACAACCAGGGAGACGGCACGGGACGCGGCCATGGCGCGTACGGCGTGGATGAGCATCGGCGTACCGCCGAGCGTTCGCAGCGCCTTCGGGGCGCCGGGTCCCAGACGCACTCCGCGGCCGGCCGCGGGGATGACCGCGGCGGTACGGGCGGCGCCGGGCGCACTCGGAGGAGCTTGAGTCGTTTCGTCTGACATCAGGTCCGCGTTCAGGTTTGTGTCCTCGGGGGACATGGGTATGGCCACACCGTGCCGGGCGCGACGCCTTGACCGCGACCCCTTCCGTGACACGCGGTCGAGCACCTGGGCGCCAGTGCCCGGGCCCGGCACACATCAACAGCGGGAGCATTTCGTCGGCGCCCGGTCGCGCGCAGTGCGCGATTGCGAAACGCCGACAAGCATGCCGCAGTGCCCGGCGGCTCGGTCTGGGACCGGCCAGCGGGCACCGCGGCATCATTGTGCAGGTCGCAGCACGCCTACGACCTATGGCGTCAGGACGCGAGGACCTCGTCGAGCAGGGCCTCGGCCTTGTCCTCGTTGGTGTTCTCAGCGAGCGCGAGCTCGCTCACCAGGATCTGGCGCGCCTTCGCGAGCATGCGCTTCTCGCCGGCCGAGAGGCCACGCTCACGCTCACGCCGCCACAGGTCACGTACGACCTCGGCGACCTTGATGACATCACCCGAGGCAAGCTTCTCGAGATTCGCCTTGTAACGCCGGGACCAGTTGGTGGGCTCTTCGGCATACGGTGCGCGCAGCACCTCGAAGACCCGGTCGAGTCCGTCCTGACCGACAACGTCGCGCACGCCGACGAACTCCGCATTGTCCGCTGGCACACGAACAGTCAAGTCGCCCTGGGCGACCTTCAGCACCAAGTAGGTCTTGTCCACGCCTTTGATCTGGCGAGTTTCGATGGCCTCGATCAGCGCGGCCCCGTGATGGGGATAGACCACGGTGTCGCCAACCTTGAACGTCATGTGACAGGTACCCCTTCCGTGGCTATCCAGGGTAACACGGAAACGGCGGGTTCTGAATGGCGTTTTCGCAGGTCAGGGCATATCTCGGGGCTTGACAACAGCAACAGGAACGTGCTGCGGAGCCTTTGTGGAGGCAGGTATTCGCAGGTCGGAGCAGCTGTTCAGGGAAGCCGAAACGCATACGTTACAGAGCCCCGGAGCGCCACCCAAGAGGTCGAACGTCCCGGTTTGCGCACGTCCGGACAGCCGGGTTCCGCTACTCCGTTCGGTGAGTCGAGAGACGTACGAGAGTGAAGTGGCGGGTGATGCGACGGCCGATGTGACAGTCGATGCGATGGCAATCCGAATTGATCTTTACCGCCCTCGATACCGCGCCGATACCGCCGCCGTTACGGCCCTCGTGATCAATTACCGGCGGCCTCCATGGGGCTTCTCGCCGGCCCCTATTCGTTACCGGAGAATTCGCGGCGCCGCACACGTGGGGAATATGTGAAATCCGGACCACATCTCGTCGCCGAACTCCCGCGCGCCCGGACGCCGATGACCTGCGCAGGCAAGGGGGCGGGTCGGGTGCGGCGGTCCGACAGCCGGTCGGTAACCTAAGCGCGCTGACAGACTTTCAGGACAGCTTTACGGCCGTCCGTACCGGCACCATCGTCCGTCCCGCCCCTCGCTACAAGGAGTTGCGCCCGCCGTGAGCCGCAGCCTTCGACGCGGCGCCCTCGCCGCCACCGCCCTCGTGTTCTCGATCGCCACGCTGGCCGCGTGCGGTGCCGGCAACGACGCCCAGACCCTCGGCGTCCGCCCGGACAACGCCGCGACCTCCGTCGACGACGGCAAGGTCAAGATCCAGAACGCAGTGGTCATCACCCAGCCCGACCTCGAGTCGACCGGCCCCGCCGCGATCTCGGCGACGATCTTCAACAACGGCACGACGGACCAGACCCTCGAGTCCATCAAGATCGACGGCACCTCCAAGGAGGCCGAGCTCAAGCCGGCCAAGGGCGGCTCGCTGACGGTCCCGGCCGGCGGCTCGCTGGTCATCGGCGGCAAGGACAACGCCACCGCGATGCTCCCGAGCAGCCGTGAGGCCGTGAAGGACGGCAACGCGCAGAAGGTGACCTTCACCCTGAGCGAGACCGGCGACGTCACGATGAAGACCTTCGTCGTCCCGGCCACCGGCTACTTCAGCGAGTGGGGTCCGGAAGAGGTCCCCGAGGCTCCGGCGGGCGGCGGCGCCTCCGAGTCCGCCACGCCCACCGGCGGCGCGTCCGCGACCGAAGGCGCCACCGGCGAGCCCACCGACGGCGCGTCCGAGAGCGCGGGCGGCCACGGTGCGACGGGTGAGCCGGCGACCGGTGAGACCGAGAGCGCCACGACCCACTGACCGGCGTACAGCAACGAAAGGGGGGGCCCGCCGACAAGGCGGGCGCCCCCTTTCACCTACCACCCCGGTGCGAGTGCGCGGTTCTCCGTATCGCTTGACGTGGGCGTCCAGGGGCCCCTCCTCTGATGCGCTCCTCGCACCCCTGCGCGGGCTTCGAAGCGCTGCGCCGGACTCCGTCCGTCGAGTCCGGCAACGGCTCACTCGAGGCACCCTGAACTGCGGTTTACGGCTCGAACTTGTAGCCCAGGCCACGCACCGTCACCAGATACCGGGGCGCCCCCGGGTCCGGTTCGATCTTGGCGCGCAGGCGCTTGACGTGGACGTCGAGGGTTTTGGTGTCGCCGACGTAATCCGCGCCCCAGACCCGGTCGATGAGCTGCATACGGGTCAGGACGCGGCCCGCGTTGCGCAGGAGCATCTCCAGGAGGTCGAACTCCTTGAGCGGCAGGTCGACCTTGTCGCCGCCGACGGTCACCACATGGCGGTCCACGTCCATACGGACCGGACCCGCCTCCAGGGCGGCCGGTGTGACCTCCTCCGGCTCGCCGCGGCGGCGCAGGACCGCGCGGATACGGGCCACCAGCTCGCGCGAGGAGAAAGGCTTGGTGACGTAGTCGTCGGCTCCTATTTCCAGGCCGACGACCTTGTCGATCTCGCTGTCCTTGGCGGTCACCATGATCACGGGGACGTTGGAGCGGCCGCGCAGCTGGCGGCAGACCTCCGTACCGGGCAGGCCGGGGAGCATCAGGTCGAGGAGGACGAGGTCGGCGCCGTTGCGCTCGAACTCGTCGAGCCCGTCGGGGCCCGTGGCCGCGATGGCGACCTCGAAGCCCTCCTTGCGGAGCATGTAGGACAGGGCGTCGCTGAAGGATTCCTCATCCTCGACGACGAGCACTCGGGTCACGGAAGGACCTCCGGGGCAGGCAGGGGCTCGCGGGTCGCGCGAGCGTCGGGGTGGTTCGCGGAGCGGTCGTGGTGCGCGGGGTGGTGCGGGGAGTCGTGGTGCGGTGAGTCATGGTGCGCGGGGAGCTCGTGGGAGCCGGTGGACGCTTCGAGGCGGTCCAGGTCGGCGGCGCCCGCGCGGTACGGCTTCCGTTCGCGGACGGAGCCCGCCTCCGGAAGCCGGAGCGTGAAGGTGGAGCCCTGTCCCTCGGAGCTCCATACGGTCACTTCCCCGCCGTGCGAGGCAGCAACGTGTTTGACGATGGCAAGGCCGAGGCCGGTGCCTCCGGTCGCCCGTGAGCGGGCCGGGTCGACGCGGTAGAAGCGCTCGAAGACGCGGTCCTTGTCCTTGTCTGAGATGCCGATGCCCTGGTCGGTGACCGCGACCTCGACGAGATCGCCGCCGGGAGCGTTCACCTTGCGTCCGGCTATCCCCACCCGCGTACGGGCGGGGCTGTAGTTGACCGCGTTCTCGACGAGGTTGCCGAGGGCGGCGGCGAGCTGGCCGCGGTTGCCCCAGACGTACAGGTCGGCGGTGCCGCCCGCGGCCATGGTGATCTGCTTGGTGCCCGCCTGGTGGCGGCAGCGGTCGATGGCCTCGGCGACCAGTTCGTCCACGCGTACGGGCTCGGCGTCCTCGAGCGGGTCGTCGTTCTGCACGCGGGAGAGGTCGATGAGCTCCTGGACCAGGTTGGTCAGGCGGGTCGCCTCTATCTGCATCCGGCCGGCGAAGCGCTCCACGGCCTCGGGGTCGTCTGAGGCGTCCATGACCGCTTCGGAGAGCAGGCTCAGGGCGCCGACCGGGGTCTTGAGCTCATGGCTCACATTGGCGACGAAGTCGCGCCGTACGGCTTCGATACGGCGGGCTTCGGTGAGGTCCTCGACGAGCAGCAGCACCAGGCGCGAGCCCAGTGGGGCGACCCGGGCGGAGACCGCGAGGGCGTCGCCGCGGCCGGTGCCGCGGCGCGGCAGGTCCAGTTCGACCTGGCGTATCTCGCCGTCGCGCCGGGTGTCGCGGGCCATCTGCAGCATGGGTTCGACGGCCAGTTTCCCGCCGCGGACGAGCCCGAGCGCGTACGCTGCGGAGCTCGCCTTGACCACGGCGTCGCCCTCGTCGAGGACGACCGCCGAGGAGCGGAGCACGGAAAGCACCGTGTCCACGCCGGGCGGCAGTACCGGGTCGGTGTGCAGGGAGGTCCGGGTGGGGCGTTTCTGGTCGCGCTCGCTCCAGCGGAACGCCAGCATGGCGATGACACCGGTGCACACTCCGGCGATCGCAGCCGCTGCGGCGACCGCCGCGTTCACGTCCATGCCTCCAGGTTAGGCATGGGATCAGGGCCCGCCACAGTCGTCAGGGTGTCTGCTCGAACACTCGTCGCCGAGAGTTCACCGCCGGTAGGCCATTGGTTCATTTGGGTGGCCGAGCTGCGGTGATGCGTCCGGTACGGGGTGGTGTGCGGGGTGCGGACGGTGGTGGAGACGGCGCTCAGAGTTCACCTTGAGGACAGAGACGGTTCATACCGCATGCCGGTCCCGGTCGCGTTCGGCCGGGACCGTGGGAGCGTGGGGTCAGGAGCTTGTCGGGTCCGACCCCCGGACCGGGGTGAGAGCCCAGCCCCCGGCACGTATGCAGGTTTGTCAGAGAGGGACTGATCAATGCGGGACGCGTACCACGAGGAACTCGATTCGATCGGCGAAGGCCTCGTCGAAATGGCCCGGCTCGTCGGATCGGCGATCGGGCGCGCGACGACGGCCATGCTGGATGCCGATCTGAAGCTCGCCGAGAGCGTGATCGCCGCCGACCAGAAGGTCGACGATCTGCAGCACGAGCTGGAGGCGCGCGCGATAGCCCTGCTCGCCCGCCAGCAGCCGGTCGCGACGGATCTCCGTATCGTCGTCACCTCGCTGCGGATGAGCGCCGATCTGGAGCGCTCCGGCGACCTGGCCCAGCATGTGGCCAAGCTCGCCCGGCTGCGCTTCCCGGAGCGTGCCGTGCCGCACGACCTGCACGCCACGATCCTGGAGATGGGTCAGCTCGCGCAGCGCCTCATGGCGAAGTCGGCCGAGGTCATCATCACCAAGGACGTCGATCTGGCGCTGCAGCTGGAGCAGGACGACGACGAGATGGACCTGCTGCACCGCACGCTCTTCCAGCATCTGATCGACGAGCGCTGGAAGCACGGCATCGAGACGGCCGTCGATGTGACGCTGCTCGGCCGCTACTACGAGCGCTTCGCGGACCACGCGGTATCCGTCGCCAAGCGTGTGGTGTACCTGGTGACGGGTGAGCACGCGGATGAGCTGCAGCAGAACGCGGCGTCGGCGTCGGCTCAGCCGGTCGAGGGCGCGTAACCGGGGATCGGTGGGCGTGACCAGGGACCGGGGCGCGTAACCGGGGATCGGGGCGCGTCACCGCGATTGGGGCGCGTCACCGCGATTGGACCTCCGTGCGCCGTTGATGCGCCGTGCCCAGTGGGCATCAACTGGACGTAGGCAACTGTGCCTTGAGGAGGTTCGTATGGCCGAGTCCCCCACGCCAGAGACCCAACAGCCCGCCGACACCACGGAGTCGGTCGAAGTCATCCGGCTGCCGCTTCTCGGCGCCTGCGGCTGCGGTTCGGGCTGTGGCTGCGGCTGCCAGCAGGGGGCGCCCTGCCAGTGCGGCGGCTGACGCCGTTCTCGTACGACATGAGGGCCCCGTTCCATCGGAACACCCCGCCGGCCCCCCCCCCCCCCTGCGCCCCCCCCCCCAGGGGCCCGCCCCCCTTGTTGCCCGCCCGCGTCCCCTGTTCCGCGCGCGTGTCCCGTCCGCGCGCCCGGCGCCGGGTGGGTCAGGAGACGAACTCCAGCTCGCTCCAAGCCCGTTCGCCCGCCTGGGCCGCCCACGCGTCGAGCAGCTTGCGCGCCTCCTCCTCGGGGGCGGCGAGCCAGACCTTCTGGGTGCCGGCGTGCGCGGAGGTCCCCTTCGCGGTGTAGTCGACGGAGCCGGTGCTGCAGCAGCCGCAGAGCACTTGGAAACCGCTGGCCGGCTCCGCGCCGAAATCCTGGCCGAAGAAGGCCTCGACGAGGGCGTCCACGTCCTCCGCTGCCGGCGCGTGCACGGTGACGTGCAGGGTCGGCAGCTCGGAGGCCTCGAAGAGCAGCAGCTCGTCGAAGACGGAGACGGTGGCGCCGCTGTAGGTCCGTTCGCCGTTCGGTACGCCGTCGTGCACGACGATCTCGCCGAAGCGGCGGCCCTTCGTCACCGGCACGTTCATCACGCGACCGCGGGTGGGGCAGAGCCGCTGGATCCAGACGACCTCCTGCTCGCCACCGGTGTTCAGGCGCACGCAGGCAGGCCCGAACTCGCCCTCGATCTCCCCTTCGCCGCCCGGCACTTCGATCCCGAAGCCCTGCCAGGCGTCACGGGCGGTGGCCCAGTCGCGCCGGATCGTCGCGGCGATGCCCAGGTTCCAGTACGCCGGGTCGCCCGCGCCGCGCGGTGCCCGGGCGGCGGCCTCGCGGCCCAGCTCGTGGGCCTTGGACCAGTTGCGCAGGAACTTGTACGCGAGGGCCGCGTCGTACCACCACGAGGCGCTCGGCTCCTCGTCCGGATAGTGCGCGAGCACCTGCTCGTACAACTCGGCGGCCCGCAGCCACTCCTCCCGGTCCCAGGCCTCCTGCGCCCGCCCGACCAGCGCTCCGGCTTCTGCTTGCTCCACGTGCCCTGTTCCTCCCCTTGACCTGGGCTGGAGTGTCGCACGCGGATATCCACGAGAGATGGGTGGCGCTACCACCCATATGGCCCCGTCGAACGGCACCGGACGCGACGGCCCGCTCTTGGACAGGGTCAAGCGCCGCCGGAACGAGGCTGCGCCGGAACACGGAAGGACGGCTCACGCGACGCACACTCTCCCGATCGGCCGCGCTCACCCTGACCGCTTCTCTGGCCCTGGCCACCTCTGCGGGACTTGCCCACGGCGACGAACCCCCGTCTCCGGAACCGCGTTCCACGAACCGGGCGTTGCCGCCGAGTCAGCCCTGTGGTCCGGCGGTCAGGGCAGCTCCGACGGTCTCACCCACAGCACCGGACTCGGCAGCTGCGGGGGCGTCAAAGCCCCCGACGGGTTGGACGACGACGAGTGCGTCGTAGCGCTCTCGCCCAAGCTCATGGGCGGGTAGAGCTCAGGCGACGCGATCTGCGGAAAGCAGATCACGATCACCCACGGCGGCAAGACGGTGAAGGGGTTCAGCCAGGAACCGGGCAGGAACCGGGCAGGGGGCACTCGAGGGCGACCGCCTCCCCCGTGCGGCGGAGGCGGTTGGGACCTGCGGAGGATGCCCGGCAGCGGGCGCGTGGCGACGATCGGGGCTGATGTCATCGCACCCCGGGATCGGAGCCCTGCCGTGCTGAAGTGGACCTTGCGCGTCGTCGCCATCCTCGCGATCGCCGCGGCACTCGCCGCCCCTGTCGCCGCACCCGCACACGAGACAGTGGCGGCCCCGTCCACGGTCGCCGCCGCCGCCGCCACCCCACACGGCGGGTGGACGCGACTGGGGGGCGGCGGCGGAGCACGTCCCCAAATCGTATGCGGAATGCTCCCTCCCGGCCGAGGCTGACCCGATGGGCAAGAGACAACGGCTGCTGCAGCGGGCCGTGGACGAGTTCCTGGTCGTACGGGTGGAGCGGGACGGCCTGGTGCCGGGCGAGCCGCTGGTGGGCTTCGCGCTGGCCTCCGGCCGGGACTGGACGCTGCTCCGGGTGATCACCGACTCGATGTCCGACGGCTACGCGCTGGTCCGCACCCGGGACCTGACCGACGTCCGCACCCGCGGCAAGCGCGACGTGGACCGCCGCTGGACGAAGAAGCACGGCACCTGGCCACCACCGCCGCCCGCCGGCGGGCCCTTCGCCCTGGGCGGCACGCGGGAACTCGTGGCGCGGGTGGCGGCCGCGTATCCCCTGGTGACCGTGTTCCAGGAGGAGTTGGACCCGGACATCGCGCTCATCGGCAAGGTGACCTCACTGGGCAAGAACTCCCTGCGCCTCCAGGAGATCGACAGCACGGCCGAGTGGCGCCGTACGACGACGAAGCTCCGCTACGAGGAGATCACCCGCCTCGACTTCGCCGACCACTACAACGGCGTCCTCCTGGACCTGGGCGGGGAGCCCCCGCCCCTGGACAAGACCCGTCAGCGGGCCTGAGGGCCGGCCCACTGGCAACCCCGGAGACGACTCGAGCCCCCTGCCCGCGGAAGACCCGCGGGC
>NZ_JAEIMH010000044.1:23453-33784 GCF_016464295.1 Streptomyces sp. N35
GGCGGGGGGGCGGGGGCCCCCCCCCCGCGCCCCCCGGGACCCGCCCCCGCCCCCCGGCCCGGGAAAACCCGGGGGGAAGGGGGGCTCGAGCGTACGGGCGAGAGGGGGCTTACTTCTTCTTGCCCTGGTTCTTGACCGCCTCAATCGCAGCCGCGGCCGCGTCCGGGTCCAGGTACGTGCCGCCCGGCTTGACCGGCTTGAACTCGGCGTCGAGCTCGTAGGAGAGCGGGATGCCCGTCGGGATGTTGAGGCCCGCGATGTCCTCGTCCGAGATGCCGTCCAGGTGCTTGACCAGGGCGCGCAGCGAGTTGCCGTGCGCGGCGACCAGGACGGTCCTGCCGGTCAGCAGGTCCGGGACGATGCCGTCGAACCAGTACGGGAGCATACGGACGACGACGTCCTTGAGGCACTCCGTCTGCGGACGCAGCTCCGGCGGGAGGGTCGCATAGCGCGGGTCCTCGAACTGGGAGTACTCGGCGTCGCGGTCGAGCGGCGGCGGCGGGGTGTCGTACGAGCGGCGCCACAGCATGAACTGCTCCTCGCCGAACTCGGCGAGCGTCTGGGCCTTGTCCTTGCCCTGGAGCGCACCGTAGTGACGCTCGTTCAGACGCCAGGAGCGGTGGACCGGGATCCAGTGGCGGTCGGCGGACTCGAGCGCCAGCTGCGCGGTGCGGATCGCGCGCTTCTGGAGCGAGGTGTGCACGACATCGGGGAGCAGACCGGCGTCCTTGAGCAGCTCGCCGCCCCGGACCGCCTCCTTCTCGCCCTTCTCGTTCAGATTGACGTCCACCCAGCCGGTGAACAGGTTCTTGGCGTTCCACTCGCTCTCGCCGTGGCGGAGGAGGATCAGCTTGTACGGTGCGTCGGCCATGGCTCCGAGCCTAATCGAACCCCTGGGCCCCCCGCGCGCGCAGCCCGAGCTGTGGACGATTGACGGTTCCTGTTAATCGAGTGGCTGGGCCAGGCCCCCGGCTCGTAACTTGTGAGCACGTCAAGCGCCACTTACAGACACCACGCCACCAGCCGTTTCCGGGGGGAACAGTCATGTCCATCGCGAGCATCAAGCGGGCCGCACGCGAAAGCGTCGCGGGCCTTCCCCGGGAGTTCTGGTGGCTCTGGACGAGCACCCTGGTCAACCGGCTCGGGGCCTTCGTCGCCACATTCATGGCTTTGTACCTGACCCTCGACCGGGGCTATTCGGCCTCGTACGCGGGTCTTGTGGCCGCCCTGCACGGCCTCGGCGGCGTGCTCGGCACCCTGGGCGCCGGCGTCCTGACGGACCGGCTCGGGCGCAGGCCCACCATGTTCCTCGCCCAGGGCGCCACGGCCATCAGCGTCGCGGTCCTCGGCTTCATGGAGCATCCGGTCGCCATCGCGGTGGTCGCCGGTCTGGTCGGTGTGGCCTCCAACGCCTCGCGGCCCGCCGTGCAGGCGATGATGGCCGACATCGTGCGCCCGGAGGACCGGGTGCGGGCCTTCGCGCTCAACTACTGGGCGATCAACCTCGGCTTCGCCTTCTCGTCGATGGCCGCGGGCATCGTCGCCCAGTACAGCTACCTCGCCGGATTCCTCGGCGAGGCGGCGCTGACCATGGCGTGCGCGGTCCTGGTCTTCCTGAAGCTGCCCGAGTCGCGGCCCGAGAAGACGGTCGTGGCCGGAAAGCCCGCCGACCCCGAGGTCTCCATGGGGACCGTCCTCAAGGACGGCCGCTTCATGGGCGTCGTCGGACTGTCCTTCCTCATCTCGCTGATTTTCACGCAGAGTTACGTGGGTCTGCCGGTCGCCATGGGCGCGGCCGACTTCACGCCCTCGGACTTCGGCATGGTGATCGCGGTCAACGGTGTGCTGATCGTGGCCCTGCAGATCCCCGTGACCCGCTTCATCGAGCACCGCGATCCGCAGAAGCTGCTCGTCGTCTCGGCGCTGCTCGCGGGGTACGGCTTCGGCCTCACCGCCTTCGCCGGCTCCATCGGCGCGTATGCCCTCACGGTCGTCGTCTGGACCCTGGCCGAGATCATCAACTCGCCCACCCAGATGAGCCTGGTGGTCCGTCTCTCGCCGGTGCACGCACGTGGCCGCTACCAGGGCATGTACTCGATGTCCTGGTCGGTGGCGGGGCTCGCGGCCCCGCTGATGGCCGGTTTCGTGATCGACCGCTACGGCGCCGACTGGCTGTGGGGCGCGACCGCGGTGCTCGGCACGATGGCGGCGGTCGGCTACTGGGTGCTGATGCGGAACCTGCCGCAGAAGGAGCGGACCCCGGTGGCCGCCGAGCCGGTCAAGTCGCCCCCGGTCACCGAGGTCAAGGCCACCGCCTGAGCGCGGGCCGGACCAACCGGCGCGGCGGACGGGCGGGGCGGACGGGCGGGGGCGGCCACCGGGAAGGGGGCCGCCCCCGTCCACCCCGGGCGCCCCGGGCGCCCGCCGGGCCTCGTACAGATTCCGCGGCCACACCCCACCGGGTCTCCCGTACGCCTCACTGCGCGCATGCAGGTCACCGGTGAAGTCCGGCTTGTCGATCTGGCCGAACTCGGTGACCTCACTGATCGCCACGGTCGCGCTGTACGGGGCGATCTCGTCGATCCGTACGCAGCCGGCCCGGCCGTTGGTCACGGTGACGTTCCAGTGCGTGAAGCGCGCCCCGTACAGCGGGCCCGCGCTCGCGTCGCCGCCGTGGGTGCCGGTGTTGTCCACGGTCACGTCGGTGCGGACGTTGGCGAACGGCATGCCGCGGTGGGTGTCGAAGGTCCCCATCCGCAGGTCGCCCCGCGACCAGACGTTGTAGCTGGACAGGCCCTCGACGTTGACCCCGTGCAGCTGGGTGCCGGCGGGCGCGGGGACGGTGCGCTGCTCGATGGTGAAGTCCTCGACAAGGTTGTCGTGCGAGCCCTCACGGCAGTAGTACGGGTGGTGCGCGCCCCGGCCCGCCACCCGGGTGCCCCGCAGCGTGCAGGCGGAGGCGGCGATGAACCCGAAGCCGTTGTCCACATGCCGTACGACCACGTCCTCGGCCCAGCAGTCGTACGCGCACTGGAACGCGAGCCCGTTGTAGCCGAGGTCAAGCAGATGCTCGGACTGCGGGGTCTCGACGGCCTCCAGGGTCAGGCCCTCGACGCCCGAGCCGGTGAGCGCAGTGGCCAGGGTGGTCAGGCGCGGATCCCATGCGGGCCGCACGTCCAGCGGGAGCGGGCGCTCGAAGGTCACCCTGCGGCCCTTGACCGAGGCGATACGGACCGGCCACTCATAGGGCACGTACGAGGTGAGCTTGGTCTTGTCGTCCCAGGTGTACGCCTCGGGTCCCGCGCCGCCGCCCGCCATGTGCTCCAGAAGCGTGTGGTCCGCGTCGTCCGCGAGGCGCAGCAGGACCAGCCGGCCGCGCGCGAGCCCCGAGGTGTCGGCGACCGTGACCGACCAGTCGCCGCGCGCGGCGGGCTCGACGGTCGTCAGGGTCTGCCATTCATCCCGCTTGTTGCCGGTCCAGCCCTCGAAGGGCCAGGCCTGGGCCTTGATCGCGGCGACCAGGGAGTCCCAACGCTCTTGCGGAGCAAGCCAGATGAGGCCGCCGGCCCAGGACCAGCCGGACTTCGTGCCGCCGTAGCGGCTGCCGTACTTGCCGATCAGCTCGGTCAGGTGCTTGGTGGCGACGAGCTTCGTACGGCCGCTGCCCGCGCCGCGCAGCACGACGCCGCTGTAGCCGATCCGGATGATGCCGTCGATGCGGTACGTGCCGGGCGGGACGATCACCGTGCCGCCGCCGGCCTCTCCGGCAGCGGCGAGGGCTCGGTTGATCGCGGGCGCGGCGTCCGCGGAGCCGTCGTTCTGCGCGCCGTACGCGAGGACGTCGGCGCGCACCCGCGGCCGTGGACGCGAGCGGCTGCCCCGCGCGTAGCCGGCACGGCCGACGTAGGGGATCTGCGGGTGGTTGTAGGGATTGCGGATGAACTCCCGCCACAGCTGGGCCACTTCGGGGCGGGACGCGGCCGCGGCCGGCGTCCCGCCGACGATCACCGCTGCCGCCGCGGCTGTCGCGCCGCCCAGCAGTCCACGTCTGCTGGGTTGGGCCATGAGCACCGCCTCCTCACGTTTGTGAACAGTATTCACGTCTGCGTCGGCGGTGAGCATGGCACGCTGTCGCATGGCGCGGAAGGGTGCGTGCAGCGGTGAACGTGCGGCGTCAGGGCCTCAGTTGGAGCGCGGCTTGGTCAGATGCGTGAACGCGTCCAGGTTCCGCGTCGACTCCCCGCGCGACACCCGCCACGCGTACTCGCGGCGGATCGCCGAGGCGAAGCCGAGCTCCAGGAGCGTGTTGAAGGAGCCGTCGGCCTCTTCCAGGACGACGCCGAGCAGGCGGTCGAGCTCGTCCGGAGTGACGGCCGAGAGCGGGAGCTTGCCGGCGAGGTAGACGTCGCCCAGCTTGTCGATCGCGTAACTCACCCCGTACAGACGGAGGTTGCGTTCGAGGAGCCAGCGGTGCACGCCGTCCGCGTTCTCGTCGGGGTGGCGGATCACGAAGGCGTTCAGCGAGAGCGCGTGCCGGCCCAGACGCAGCGAGAGCGTGGTCGACAGCTTGCGGGTGCCGGGCAGCTGCACGACATAGACCCCGGGCTCGGGGGATTCCCAGGCGAGCTCGGCGTCCTTGAGGGTCTGTTCGAGTACCTGACGCGGGTCAGCCATGGTGCGAGCGTACGCGACGGCGCTGCTCGAACAGGGCGGCGGTGTAGACGTCCGCGGTGGCCGAGGCGGCGGTGTCCCAGCCGAAGGAGCGGGCGTGCCGTGCGGCGGCCGCGCCCATCTTGTCGACCAGGTGCGGATCGTCCACGAAGTGCTCCAGCTTCAGCGCGTACGCGGCCGGGTCGTGCCCCTCGACGAGAAAACCGCTGACCCCGTCGCGCACCGCCACCGGGAGCCCGCCGACGGACGCGGCGATCACCGGGGTGCCGGCCGCCTCGGCCTCGATGGCGACGAGCCCGAAGGACTCGCTGTACGAGGGCATGACCAGGACGGACGCGGCCCGGAACCAGTCCGCGAGCTGCTCCTGGCCGACCGGCGGACGGAACCGTACGACATCGGCGATGCCCAGCTTGGCGGCCAGCTTCTGCAGGCCCTCGGGCTTGGCCAGACCGCTGCCCGAGGGACCGCCGACCACCGGCACGACCAGCCGGGAGCGCAGCTCGGGGCGGCGGTCGAGCAGGATGTGGACGGCGCGCAGCAGGACGTCGGGGGCCTTGAGGGGCTGGATGCGGCCGGCGAACAGCGGGATCAGGGCGTCCTGTGGGAGCCCGAGCCGCTGACGTGCGGCGGCGCGGCCGTCGGCGGGACGGAAGCGGTCGAGGTTCACACCGGGGTGGACGACGGCGACCTTGGCGGGATCGGCGTCGTAGTGCCGTACGAGCTCGTCGGCCTCTTCGTCGGTGTTGGCGATGAGCCGGTCGGCGGCCTCGACGATCTGGGTCTCGCCGATCACGCGGGCGGCGGGCTCGGGGGTGTCGCCCTCGGCGAGCGCGGCGTTCTTGACCTTGGCCATGGTGTGCATGGCGTGTACGAGGGGGACGCCCCATCGCTCGGCGGCGAGCCAGCCGACGTGGCCGCTCAGCCAGTAGTGCGAGTGCACCAGGTCGTAGTAGCCGGGGCGGTGGCCGGCCCAGGCCCGCATCACGCCGTGCGTGAAGGCGCAGAGCTGGGCGGGGAGTTCTTCCTTCGCAAGGCCTTCGTACGGTCCGGCGTCCACATGCCGTACGAGGACACCGGGGGCCAGTTCGACCTTGGGCGGGAGGTGGCCTGTCGTGGCCCGCGTGAAGATCTCCACCTCGATGTTGATCGCGGCGAGGCGCTTGGCGAGCTCGACGATGTAGACGTTCATGCCGCCCGCGTCGCCGGTTCCGGGCTGATGCAGCGGCGAGGTGTGCACGCTGAGCATCGCGATCCGGCGCGGTCGGCGGCTGCCGCCGGGGAGCCTGAGCCGCGGAGTACCGGACAGTCGGGCCGGCGTCTGGGCGAGCCGTCCGCCGAGCCTGCTCACGTACTGGCTCACGCGCGCGGCCTCCTTCTCACGACATGACTACAAAGAGGATGCAGCCCACCCTCCGAACCTCCCGAACACCGGAGGTACCCCTTCCTATTCCACCGACACCCCCAGTCTGCGCGGCCCGCCCCGCCCCCGCGCGCGGACGGCCCAGTGGCCGGGCGGGCCGGAGCGGGGACCTTCTGTACCGCCCGCCGTCCGCTTTGCCGGATTCGCCCGCGACAAACGGTCCCCCGAAGCTGACCGATACTGGGGGGATGGCCCGGACACCCTCACGTCCCGTCGGGACCGTGACGCGCGGGACCACCCATCCCAATCGGCTGCGGCGGATGGACCGCTGGATCGCCGAGCGGCACGGGCGCGCGCTGCGCGCCGCCGCGGCGCCGGTCGCCGTGGATCTCGGTTACGGGGCCGCGCCCTGGACCGCCGTGGAGCTGCTGCACCGGCTGCGGACGGCCGCGCCGGACGTACGGGTCGTCGGCATCGAGATCGATCCGGCGCGGGTCGCGGGCGCGCAGCCGTACGAGGAGGAGGGGCTGGCCTTCCGGCTCGGCGGCTTCGAGGTGCCCACCGACCGGCCACCCCTGCTCATCCGTGCGGCCAACGTGCTGCGGCAGTACGACGAGGACCAGGTCGCCGAGGTATGGCAGCGGCTGTGCGCGCGGCTCGCGCCCGAAGGGCTGCTCGTCGAGGGCACCTGCGACGAGATCGGGCGGCGGCACGTGTGGGTGGCGCTGGGGCCCGAGGGGCCGCAGACGGTGACGTTCGCCACCAGGCTCGGCTCCCTCGACCAGCCCTCCGACCTGGCCGAGCGGCTGCCGAAGGCGCTGATCCACCGCAATGTGCCGGGTGAGCCGGTGCACGCGTTCCTGCGGGACTTCGACCGCGCCTGGGCGGCCGCGGCGCCCTATGCCTCGTACGGGGCGCGCCAGCGCTGGATCCGTACGGTGCGGGCACTGGGCGCCGACTGGCCCGTGGTGGACAGGAGTTCGCGGTGGCGGCAGGGCGAGGTGACGGTGGCGTGGGGGGCGCTCGCTCCCCGTACCGCATCCGCATAACCACCCTAAGTGGCCTTATTCGTGCATACGTTGCCAACCACCACATGGGTGACACTTCGCTTCCACGGGAACGCGGCGCGGTAGTCATACGTCAGAAGTGACGGGTGGGGAAGCGGAGTTGGTCCTGCGGTGGGTTCGGTGTCGCCGTGGGGACGGTTCGCGTTTTGCGTGACCCTGTCGTATTCGGCGAAGGCGTGGCACCATCCCGAAGTCGTACGGATTGACTGACGGACCATCAGATCAGGGGGCGTGGGCGTGACCTGCAGGCGAACCTCGACCATTGCGGCCGTGGCGCTGGTCTGCGCCCTCGGACTGCTCAGCGCACCCGGCAGCGCGATGGCCGCCCCCGCGGCCGGCCCGCTCTCCGCGCCGCCCGCGCGGCCCGACGATCCGAAGGCCGGCGCCCCGAAGCCCGAGAAGCGCGATCTGTCGGAAGTGCGCGAGGAGCTCGACGGCCTCTACCACGAGGCGGCGGTCGCGACGGATGCGTACAACGCGGCGGAGGAAGAGGCCAAGAAGCAGTCCGACCAGATCGTCAGGCTCGCCAACAAGATCCAGAAGCTGGGGGCCAAGCGCGACACCCTCAAGGACCGGGCGGGCGCGGCGGCCCGCGCGCAGTACCGAAGCGGCGGGGTGCCGCCCCAGGCGCAGCTGGTGCTCAGCGACAACCCGCAGGAGTTCCTCGACGGAGCCCAGCGGGTGCGGCAGGGCCAGCACGCGACCACCAACCTGATCGGTGAACTGAGCACCACCGAAGCTGACTTGCAGCTGTACGCCAAGGACGCGGGCCTGTACTGGCTCGAGCTCGAACAGCACACCAAGGACCAGGCCAAGCGCAAGAAGAAGATCGAAGCGAAGATCGAGGCCGCGGAGAAGCTGGAGAAGAAGCTCGAGAAGGAGGAGCGCGCCCGCCTCCTCCAGATGGAGCAGGACGCCGAGGTCCAGGCCCAGACCGCCTGGCTGGACACCGGAATCCTCAACGACATCAAGGGCAATGCCTCGGCACAGGGCAAGAAGGCCGTGGCGTTCGCGAGCAAGCAGATCGGCAAGCCCTACGTGTGGGGTGCCGAGGGCCCGTCCTCGTACGACTGCTCGGGTCTGACCTCACAGGCCTGGGCGGCGGCCGGGCGGGGCATACCGCGCACCTCGCAGGAGCAGTGGCGGCAGCTGCCGCGCATCAAGGTGCGCGACATGCGGCCCGGCGACTTGATCATCTACCACGCCGACGCCAGCCATGTCGGGATGTACGTGGGCAACGGCGCGATCGTGCACGCCCCGCGACCCGGGCGCAATGTCACGGTGGCGGGGGCCGGTTCGATGCCGATCCTCGGGGTCGTACGGCCGGACAAATAACCGCGGGTCGCGAGGCCGGCAAATGACCCTGGGTCGCAAGGTCGGACAAATGACCCAGGTCGCCAGGCCGCGCAAATGGCCTTCCGCGCCGGACACATGGCCCCGTGGAGGTGACCCGGCTCACGTGACCTGCGCCACCCGGGCAACCTCCGCGGCGTGATGTTCGTCATCCCGGGTGGACTCGCCGCGTGCCCAATTACGGGACGGGACGCGGCATATGACACCGGCTCTTTGCAGATCGCCATTCCAAACCGGTGTCGGCTACCGCTAAGGTCCCCGTCGGCGGAACGTCGTTTCGACTGGTGTCGTACCGCCGCGCCCTCGGGGGGAGGGAAGGAACCAGAAGGATGCCCGTACCCATACCGCGGCAGAGAGCAGTCCCGGCCGTGGAAGGTGGTCAGGCTCAGACCGCACCGGCGCCCGCGCCCGGTGCGGAGACCCTGTTGGCGCACCCCGCCGCCGCCGAGGAGTTCGCCGAGCACGGCGGCGGTCTGACGCTGCTCGTGATCGAGGACGATCCGGCCCAGACCCTCAGCGTGCCCGCGCTGCTCGACGCGGCGGGCAAGCCCATCAAGGTGCGGACGGCGCGCAATCTCACCGAGGCGGAACGTCTCCTCACCGACGACGTGCACTGCATCCTGCTCGACCTCGCCCTGCCCGCCTCCGGCCGCACGGGCTCATCGGACGGCGCCGAGGACGAGCTGGGGACGCTCAAGCACGTCCTGCGCCTCGCGCCCCGGCACGCCGTGCTCGCGCTCACCGCCAGCGACGACACCGAGCGGGCCACCGAGGCGGTACGGGTGGGCGCCCAGGACTATCTGTTCCGCGACGAGCTGGACAGCCGTGTGCTCACGCGGGCGATCCGCTACGCCGTGGAGCGCAAGCGGGCCGACATGGCCCAGCGCCAGCTCACCGAGTCCCGGCTGCGCGCCCAGGAGAACGCCCGTCTGGAGCGCGGCCTGCTCCCCACCCCGCTGCTTGACGGCTCCCCGCTGCGGTTCGCCGCGCGCTACCGTCCGGGCCGCTCGCGCGCGCTGCTCGGCGGCGATTTCTACGACGCCGTACGGACGCCGGACGGCACGGTGCACGCGATGATCGGCGATGTCTGCGGGCACGGTCCGGACGAGGCGGCGCTCGGCGTCGAACTGCGGATCGCCTGGCGTGCGTTGACCTTCGCGGGCCTGTGCGGCGACGAGCTGCTCTCGACGCTCCAGCAGGTGCTCGAGCACGAGCGCCCGGACGACGAGATCTTCGCGACGCTCTGCACGGTCGACATCTCCCCCGACGGCCGCCGCGCGGGCCTGTGCCTGGCCGGCCATCCGTCCCCGCTGATCGCGCGCGCGGGCGGGCTCGCCGAGCTGCTCCCGTACGAGAACAGCGGTCCCGCTCTCGGTCTGCTGCCGCGCGCCCGCTGGCCGCGCCAGCAGGTGGAGCTCGGGGGCGCGTGGAGCCTGATGCTCTACACGGACGGCCTGATCGAGGGCCGGGTGGAATCCGGCAGCCGGCGCCGGCTCGGGCAGGACGGCATGGTCGCGATGGTCCGCCGCCAGATCTCCGAGGGCCTCAGCGGCGACGGTCTGCTGGAGGCCGCGGTCAACGAGGTCCGCGACCTCAACGGCGGGGAGCTGACGGATGACGTGGCGGTGGTGCTTTTGGAGCGGGGGCCGCGGGCCTGAGGCGAGGTGCGGCCTCAACCGCGGGTGCGTACAAGAAGGCGGCGGATCCGCCCCCTGGACGGACCCGCCGACTGACTGCTCGATGCTCTGTGGGGTGCTCAGCGCCCGCCGTTGTACGGACCGTACGGCCCGTCGCTGCTGGAACCGCCGCGGCGGGCCCCGCCGCGGCCTCCGGGGGCCTGCCTGGGCGGGGGGCGGGCGTCGGCCCTGGAGGAGGTCCGC
>NZ_JAEIMH010000044.1:33794-72744 GCF_016464295.1 Streptomyces sp. N35
CCCCCGCGCCGCGGGAGCCCCCCCCGCCGCCCCCCCCCCCGCCCCCCCCGGTGACCTGCTAGAGCGCGGGGCGGACGTCGACCATGAAGACGATCGTCGCGACCAGACCGGCGATCTGCAGGAACAGCATCGGCACGACCAGGTTCACCAGGACCACGATGCCGAGGATGATCAGCCAGAAGTTCTTGGTCTGCTTGTCCGCGGCGCGGTAGGCGTCCTCACGGAAGGTCACGGCCAGCACCAGGGCGACGACCGCGAGCACCAGCATCGCCGTGAAGAGCAGCCACATGAAGCCGCCGAACGCCTGCATCAGCACTTCGTCCACCACCTGTGTATCGGGCCACTCGTCGATTGAGGTTCTGCGGCCACCGTACCCGGAGAACGGCCCGGGCACGCCGTTCGTGCCCGGGCCGGTCCCGGCGTATGACTCCTGATGCCTGTGATACCTGCCGGCTGCTTACTCGGCGGGCGGCGGGGTCTTCTTCGCCGCGGTCTTGCGGGCCGGAGCCTTCTTGGCGGCCGGCTTCTTGGCGGGGGCCTTGGCCTGAGCGGACTTGGGCTCGGTGGCGACCGGGGTGGGCGCGGCCCCGGCGGCGGGCTCGGGAGTCTCCTTGCCCTCGACCGCGATGGCCAGCTCCTCGATCTCCTCGGCAGCCTCGCCGCGCCAGGTCTTCACGGCCTGCTCGCCGCGCTCGGCGACCTCGTCGTACTTCTCACGTGCCTTGACCGCGTACTCGGCGGCGACGCCGACACTGCGCAGCGCCAGGTCCTGAGCGCTCTCGCCGAACTTCTTCAGATCGGTGTCGAAGTTCCCGAACACCTCGGTGACCTTGGCCTGGACGACCTCCTGCACCTCCTTGGCGCGGGCGGCGGCCTTCTCCTGCACGGCCTTGGGGTCGGTGCTGCGTACGGCCTCGAAGCGCTCCGGGGCCTCGGCCTGCACCTTCTCGATCAGCTCGGGAACGCGGCGGGCCTGCTGGACCACGAGGTCCGCGGTGCCCGCGGCGAAGTAGAGGGGCTTGGGGTCGGTGACGGCCTTGCGGATGTCGTCGGTGAGGGCCATGACGTACGTACCTCCGATAGGTATGAGGGTGATGGCGTTCATTCGCCGTCGGCCATGCGGGCCTGGTCATCGGCGGTGTCCGTGCCGCTCTGCGCGCCCGTGGGAGCGGTGCCGTTCTCTTTTCTGAACGACTCGTAGATCTGCAGCAGCACCTGCTTCTGCCGCTCGTCGATCGAGGGGTCCGCGAGGATCGCGGCCCGCGTCTCGACCTCGTCACGATTGCGCTCGTCGAGGATCCCGGCCTGCACGTACAGCGTCTCGGCGGAGATCCGCAGCGCCTTGGCCAGCTGCTGCAGAATCTCCGCGCTCGGCTTGCGCAGGCCGCGCTCGATCTGACTCAGATACGGATTGGACACCCCGGCGGCATCGGCGAGCTGCCTGAGCGACAGCTGCGCATTGCGCCGCTGCTCGCGCAGGTACTCCCCGAGATTGCCGACGTTGAGCGATGCCATGCCTTGATGCTGCCGCATCGGTGCTAACTATTGCAAGCAGATGCTTGCAAAAGTGGTGCAGGCCACGTGTGACTGAGCGTGCGAGATGGCCAGTTTCCAGGGCGCTGGCCATTCTGAGCTGGGCAGTTGGCCAGAGTTTTCATGACTATGGCCGGCGCGGAACTCAGATGTCCGGTCCCGGTCATCCGTAGGCAGTCCTCAGTAGTTGGAGACCGGCCGACGTCAGGGGCATGCGCAAGGAGATGTTGACGAAGTGCGAGACCCAACGCGTTCCCGAGGAGGCCGGCAGGGCTTTCTCCGCTGTGACGCCGAGATAGCCAACGGGCTCGATCGACAGGGTCCAGTCCCCGACGGTGGTCATGGCGACGAACTGCCGGGTGTTGTCCGAACGGTCGAGGAGGTCGAAAGCCGCGTTCACTATCGCCGCCACCCCGGTCTGGGAGGGCTCGGGTTGGCCTCCAAGGCGGGCAAGCACATCCGAGGGTGACGGCTTGTGCACCAGCGTGAAGCAATAGGCCTCCGCAAGGTCGGGGAAGCGCTCACTGATCCACATGTAATCGGCAGCAGTTGACGCGTTCCTCTGGGCCGAGGACACGACGGAGCGCCTGACGTTCGAGCCCACAGTGCCCGACCGCCGTTGGGGAACGACCCCCGACGAACTCCTGGAGGCCATGCACCGAAGCGGCTTCCAGTTCTGGGATGAAACCTCCGACACTGCGGAACACCTGGCCGCAGAAGCAGCATTCGCCCTCGCCGAGCACCTGACCGGTGTGCGGATCACACCAGAACTCCTCCAGGGCACCACCTTTGTCTGCGGCAGCGCGGAGATCGGATGAGCCGACGCCGAAGGCGACACATGCGCGCGAAGTGCGAACGCGCCTCAGGCCGCCGCCCATGATTCGTCACGCCAGCCCGGCAGTTCGGTATCAAGCCACTTCTCGACCGTCCGCCGCCACGGGTCTGTGGGATCACTGTCGGCGACGTCGGCCCATGTGTCCTCGGCGAGTCCCGGTTCGACGACGAGGCTTGCGAGGTAGGCGTCGAAGTCCTCAGCGACCTGAGTGAAGACGCCCTGTGTCAGATAGCCGGCGTGAGGAATGCCCTGCATGAAGGCATGGAGCCGGCCGTGGGATTCCGGGTTGAGGTCCAAGAACAGGGTGTCGCTGCCGCCGTTGCGGGCGATCGGGAGAAGGCCGCCAAGTGGCAATTCGTCAGCGAGCCGGCCGTTACGGCTTCGGCGGTACTCGCCGATCAAGGTGCCCCAGCTGTACTCGCCTTTGTCGTCACGGCCGAGTCGGTAGAGGTCGTCGAAGCTCTGAAGCGGCTCCGGCTCACACGCCGGCAGGCGAATCGAGTAAGGGAGACTGGTGCCGCATGCCTCCGACAGGAACAAGCGATACGACTGCGGCAGCGCGAGACCAACCTCTCGTTCGAGATCGTCAAGTTCACCGGCATCGAAAGTGCTGAACGGACCCACGATCAGGCGGCCCTGATACCAGCGCGACAGCTCATCTGACATCTCCGGATTCTCGCACCACCCAGCACCACCCCTTGGATCTGTCTCCTTGGCAGGTACGCAAGCCGCCCTTGGACCCTCGGGCAGCGGCGCAGGCCACCACGGAGCTGATGGGCTACTGCTCCGACACTGTGCAGGACCCGCTGATCGACGGCGATGGCATGGTCCGAGCGACGGTTTGGTCGCTGTGGTGGGATTGAGCCACGCCAGGAACGGCAGAACCCTGCGCCGCTAGATCGCCGTCTTGCCAGAAGGTCCAGGCGTGGGACTGTCAGAAAGAACCAGACACTCCCGGGCGCGGCCGGTGCACACACGCCGCGCGGCGCCCGATGCCGGGGCCCTTGGTCAGCCGGCTTCCGTCAGGGCCGTGTGCGCGGCGGCGAGGATCTCGTCGGAGAGCGGGGAGCCCTGGGTGGCCCGGGAGAGGAGTAGCGCACCGACCAAGGTGCACAGCCGGACGAGGCCCTCCTCGCCACCCTCGCCACCGGGCGCATCGGCAGGCGCGAGGTACGCGGCGAGTTCGGCCACACCTTGCGTGTAGGTGCGGCGGACCTCGCGGTCTTCGGGTTCACGCGCGACATCGGCGGCAAGTGCCGCGACCGGGCAGCCGTCCGCGGCGTTGTCGCGGTGTTCCGAGGAGAGGTAGGCATCGATCAGGTCCCGCTGAGCGGCGTCCCGGCGCCCTCCGTTCTGCTCGAAGTGGGCCGCATGGCACCGGGCCCATTCATCGAGGGCGTGGGCGGTGACCTCGTCGACGAGCGCCTCCTTGGAGGCGAACTGCTTGTAGAAGGCGCCGTGAGTGAGGCCGGCCGCCTTCATGAGATCGGCGACGCTGACGTGGGTGCCCTGCTCCCGGAACAGCCGCGACGCGGTGTCCACCACCCGCCTGCGATTCTCCTCCGCCTGCGCCTGCGATACGCGGCCCATGGCCACCTCCTGCATGAACCAGTTTGGATGTCGATTGGCATCTATTCTAGTCGCGTGTTTAGATTGTGGTCACAATCTAATTGACGCGGGGGCCCCGACGGCGCCCGCGAAGGAACAGGAGCGGACATGGAACTCAAGAACGCGGTCGCGGTCGTCACCGGCGCCAACCGGGGCCTCGGGCGGCACCTGGCAGCCCAGCTCGTGGAGCATGGCGCCAAGGTCTACGCGGCGGCCCGCCGTCCCGAGACGATCGACCTGCCGGGCGTCACCCCGCTCCGTCTCGACGTCACGGACCAGGAGTCGATACGGGAGGCCGCCCGCATCGCGTCGGACGCGACGCTTCTGATCAACAACGCGGGCGTCTCCACCGGCGCGACGCTGGTCGGCGGCGACCTGGACGAGGTACGTCGCGAGATGGAGACCAACTTCTTCGGCCCGCTCGTCGCCACACAGGCCTTCGCTCCCGTCATCGAGGGCAACGGCGGCGGCGCCGTACTCAACGTCCTGTCCGCCCTGTCCTGGTTCCACCCGGCAGGCCTCGGCTCCTACGCGGCTTCCAAGGCCGCCGCCTGGGCGCTGAGCGACGCGAGCCGCGAGGAACTGGCGCCCCGCGGGATCACCGTCTCGGCGCTGCACGTCGGCTACATGGACACCGACATGGCCGCCGGCGTGCCGGCCGATCAGAAGGTCGCCGCCGACGACGTCGCGGCCCAGGCCCTTCACGGCATCGAGACCGGCCTGCCCGAGATCCTCGCCGACGAGACCAGCAGGTACGTCAAGCAGAGCCTGTCCGCGGCGCCCCAGCCGAACGCGGGCTGACCCTCACCCGCTGATCCCGATCATCGGCCCGCGGAGCGCACGGGCCAGAAGACACACCACAAACAGTCTCGTAACGAGACAAACCCCCCACAGACAGAACGCCCCCTCCCGCTTGGACGGGAGACCACACGAACGGAGATGACGATGAAGGCCTTCATGGTCGAGAAGTACGGCGACCCGACCACGGTGCGCGCCGGGGATGCACCCGAGCCCCAGGTGGGCGCCGAGGACGTCCTGGTCAGGATCGACGCGGCGAGTGTGAACCCGCTGGACTACAAGATCCGCAAGGGTGAACTGAAGGCGATCGTGCCTTACCGTCTCCCGCTCGTCCTGGGCAACGACTTCGCCGGGACCGTCGTCCGCGTCGGATCGTCCGTCACCCGCTTCTCGGTGGGCGACGAGGTCTACGCGCGGCCCGACAAGGACCGCATCGGCACCTTCGCCGAACGCATCGCCGTCCACCAGGACGACCTGGCCCTCAAGCCCGCGACGCTCACCATGACCGAGGCCGCCTCCCTCCCGCTGGTCGCGCTGACCGCCTGGCAGGCCCTGGTCGAGCGGGCGAACGTCCAGCCGGGCCAGAAGGTCCTCATCCACGCGGGTGCCGGCGGCCTCGGCTCCGTCACCATCCAGCTCGCCAAAGCGCTGGGCGCGCACGTGGCCACCACCGCCAGCACCGCCAAGGTCGGGCTGGTCAAGGAACTCGGCGCGGACGAGGTCATCGACTACCGCACTCAGGACTTCTCCGAGGTCCTCCACGGTTACGACGTCGTCCTGGACTCCCTCGGCGGCGAGACGCTCACCAAGTCCCTGCGCGTCCTCAAGCCCGGCGGCATCGTCATCTCCGTCGCGGGCCCGCCCGACCCGGCCACCGGCGTCGAACTCGGCGCGAACGCGGTCATGCGCCTGGGCGTCGCCGTGCTCAGCGGGAAGGTCCGGCGCCAGGCGAAGCGTCTCGGTGTGACGTACTCCTTCCTGTTCATGAGGGCCAGCGGCGACCAGCTGCGCGAAGTCGCCCGCCTCCTCGACGCCGGGAAGATCCACCCCGTCGTCGACCGGGTCTTCCCGTTCGACGAGACCCTCCAGGCCATGGAGTACGTCGAGAAGGGCCGCGCGAAGGCCGGCAAGGTCGTCGTCTCCATGACGTGAACTCAGGGCAACGGCCCTGCCGGACGCCGAGAACGCCGCCCGCCGGAACGAGCCCCGCGCGACACGGAAAGCATGCTCGGCGTCGAGCGCGGCGGCCAGAAGCGAGCGGCGGCCGGAAGCGATGTGCCATGCCCGAGGCCGATCACCCGGCGGGCCAGCCCCTCCGCCGCGCGCTTCCACGCGCCGGGGCTCACATCAGAGCGACCTGCATACCGCCTTCCGCAAGGATGCCGAGGAGCTCGGCGAGCAGGTCGTACGGTTGGCCGTCCGGTCCAAGGATGTGGGACAGGAACTCCCGCGCGGTCGCGGCGTCCCGCCAGAGCAGGGTTGCCGGGGCGGTGTAGCCGAACGTGCCGCGCAGGCAGTCCACGACTGCGTCCAGGCAACCGCCGAAGTAGCCGCCCGGACCGTTCACCGCCTCCCCGAGTGCCAAGTAGAGGCCCGGGACATCGGTGATGTGCCGCCCGTCGAGCTCGTAGGCGTGGTGCGCCGACCGGTCCTGGCCCGTACGCCGGCAACCCCGCTCCTGTACGAGGTCCAGCCAGGCCTCGCGTCGCCGGGTGTCGAGGTCGGCCCAGGCTCCCGAGGTGCTGGGCGGTCCGGTGAACCAGCGCTCCAAGATGGGCCGGACGTGTCCCGGGACGGGGGTGAAGCTCTCGCCGTCCAGCTCCAGGTCGATGAGGTCCGCCCCCTGATCGGACGGATGCCAGGTCCGGATCCTGGTCCACACCACCTGCTCGGTAAGCGGCTCACCTTGATCGTCCCGGATCTGCAGAGCGGCCTGGCCCAGATCCAGCGCCCGACGGGTGCCCTTCGCCAGCAACTGCCGCAGCTCCTGGCTCGGTTCGAGCCCTCGCAGCACGAGCGGGGGTGCGGCCCGCTCGGGCGGCAGGACGCGAGTGAACTCCTGACAGCTGCCAAGCCGGCGGTGCTCATTGTGTACGCGCGTCACACCGCGGTATCCCTCGGGCGGACCTTCGCAGTCGTCCAGACCGGTCAGCACGAGCCCGTCCGTGCCGGGGTGCAGACCAAGGCTCTCGGCGTCTTCCAGGAGCCAGGGCTCCGCCGTCTCGTCCTGCGGGACCAGCCACACCCGGCTGCCCAGCAGGCCACGCGCCTCGGCCCCTTCGCCGGCCCAACCGAGCAATTCGTACGTTCCCCGCGTGGGCTCCCCGAACAGTCCGTCCACTTCGAGGCACCCGCCCCAGACATGGCCGTGCTCGGTATCTGCCAGCGCGTAACGCACCTGCGGGCGGAGCCCCTTGTCCTCATGCACTCCCGGAATGCTGCCCGAGGCACGCTCTGCTGCCGAGCCCTTTTTCGCAGGTGGTCGAGTCGGCTTCCGGACCTCGCCCACCCCGCCACTGCCGTGCCGCACCCCGAGTGCCGAGTACCCACCTTTTTGTGCGTACTTGGCACCACCCGCTCCCTGAACCAAGCTGATCCCAGGCGGTCAGCCGGCCGTCGGCTGGAGGGCGGGGTCGAGGCGGTCCAAGCGGCGGTGGCCCCAGTCCGAGAGCGGGGCCAGGGCGTCGGAGAGGTCCTGGCCGAAGGGAGTGAGGGAGTACTCGGTCCGCAGGGGCAGCACGTCGTGCACCTCTCTGTGGACCAGGCCGTCGGCCTCCATCTCGCGCAAGGCCTGGGTCAGGACCTTCTCGCTCAGGCCCGGCAGCTGACGGCGCAGTGCGCCGGGACGCTGCGGCCCGGATTCGAGGAGCCAGAGCAGCGCCGTCTTCCACTTGCCGTCGATCACCGCGATCGCGGCGGTCACTCCGCAGACGTTCGGGTCCTGGGCGCGGCTGCGCGTCATAAGAGCCCCTTTCGTTGGCATTTTCCCGCTTGACCATATTGATCAGTACGGGAGTTGAGAAGCGTGTCCGAGCAGTCCCACCTGTCCCCCACCCAGTCCGAACAGCCCGCCCCCAACAGTTCTTCCGCCACCGCCACCGCCGGCGCCAGTGCCACCGCCGTCGACACCCCCGCCGGCACCGCCACCGTGACCGTCCTCGGCCTCGGCCCCATGGGCCGTGCGCTGGCCGGTGCCTTCCTCGACGCGGGGGTGCGGACCACGGTGTGGAACCGGACGCCGGGCCGGGACCGCGAGCTGGTCGGGCGGGGTGCGATCAGTGCGGCGACCGCTCAGGAGGCGGTGGCCGCAAGCGAGTTGGTCGTGGTGTGCGTCGTGAACTACGACGCCTCCGACGCCGTGCTGCGTAAGGAGGAGATCACCGCCGCCCTCAAGGGCCGCACCGTCGTGAACCTCACCGCCGACACCCCGGACCGTGCCCGCGAGAGCGCCGAGTGGGCCGCCGCGCACGGGATCCGCTATCTCGACGGCGCGATCATGACGCCCACCACGACGATCGGGACGCCGCACGCGGTGTTCCTGCACGCGGGACCGGCCGGCCTGTACGCGGAGCACAAGCCCGTGCTCGACGTCCTGGGCGGCACCCACACCCACCTCGGCGAGGACGTGGGCCGGGCGGCGGCGTACGACATCGCGCTGCTCGACATCTTCTGGACGGCGATGGCGGGTTACACCCATGCGCTGGCCGTGGCGAAGGCCGAGGGGATCAGTGCGGCGGAGCTCGCCCCGTTCGCCAAGGGCATCGGCGAGATCCTGCCGCCGATCTTCGCGGAGGGTGCCGCGGAGGTGGACGGGGGCACCTACTCCGGCGCGGACAACCCGATCACTTCGGCCGCCTCCTCGATGGCCCACATCGTCCATGCCTCGGAGTCCCACGGCATCGACGCGGGCGTGATGCGCGCGGCGGAGGGGCTGGCCCGCCGGGTGATCGGCCTCGGGCACGGGACGGACGGGTTCCTGCGGGTCGCCGAGGTGCTGGGGCGGCGCTGAGGCGCTGGGGCGACGCTGAGGTACCGGGGCGACGCTGGGGCGCTGGGGCGCTGGGGCCACGCTGAGGCACGGGTCCAGGAGCGGAGGACAGGTCCAGGAGCGGAGGACAGGTCCAGGAGCGGAGGCGAGGCGGGCACGGGACCTGAGGGCGAAGGCGAAGCAGGCACGGGACCTGAGGGCGAAGGCGAAACGGGCGCCGGATCGGAGCGCCCCGCCCACCAGCCACCCACCCCACCAGCCACCACCCCACCGTCCACCCCCCTGTTGCCGAACCAGCAAGTGAAGTAGCCCGCCCACCCCCGCCCTCCGGATGATGGACGCACCGGGCCGGACAGCCGGCCGGGGCCGAGCCGGCTGGAGGAACCGATGGCGGATCAGTTCGCGGAGCACCGTATGGTCCCGACCGAGGACGGCGGCCGGATCCATCTCGTCGAACAGGGCGCGGGGCCGCTGGTGCTCCTGGTGCACGGCTTCCCGGAGTTCTGGTACTCCTGGCGCCACCAGCTCCCGGCCCTCGCCGCCGCCGGCTACCGCGCCGCCGCGATCGACGTCCGCGGCTACGGGCGCTCCGCCAAGCCGGCCGCCCCCGACGCGTATCGCATGCTGAACCTCGTGGCGGACAACGTCGCGGTGGTACGCGCACTCGGCGAGGAGTCGGCGACCGTCGTCGGCCACGACTGGGGTGCGACAATCGCCGCGCACTCGGCGCTGCTGCGGCCGGAGGTCTTCCGGGCCGTGGGGCTCCTGAGCGTCCCCTACACCCCGCCGGGCGGCCCCCGGCCCAGCGATGTCTTCGGGCAACTGGGCGGTCCTGACGAGGAGTTCTACGTCTCGTACTTCCAGGAGCCGGGCCGCGCCGAGGCCGAGATCGAGCCGGACGTACGCGGCTGGCTCGCCGGTTTCTACGCGGCCCTGTCCGCCGACACCATGCCGGCCGCCGACGCGCCCGATCCGCATTTCCTCGGCAAGGGCGGCGCTCTACGGGACCGCTTCCCCGCGGAGCGCCCGTCCTGGCTGGGCGAGCGTGAACTCGCCTCGTACGCAGCGGAATTCGAGCGTACGGGCCTGACCGGCGCCCTCAACCGCTACCGGAACATGGACCGCGACTGGCAGGACCTCGCCGCGCACGAAGGCGCCCCGCTCACCCAGCCCTCCCTGTTCCTCGGCGGCACCGAGGACGCGTCGACCACCTGGCTCGCGGCCGCGATCGACGCGTACCCGCGCACGCTCCCGGGCCTGACCTCCTGCCACCTCCTCGACGGCGCGGGGCACTGGCTCCAGCAGGAGCGCCCGGACGAGGTGAACCGCCACCTCACCGAGTGGCTCGCCACGCTCTGAGACCCGAACCACCGCAAGAGCCTCTGCCCTGCCGCAAGAGCCCCGGAGCTGCCGCAAGAACCTCAGCCCCTGCGCGTCCGGTTCCACTCGTCCTTCATCGCCCACGCATCCGCCACCGGCCCCAAGTGCCCCAGCTTGTCTGGGTTGATGACCGAGCGGATCGCGGCGATCCGGCCGTCCACCACGTCGACCGTCAGCGCCACGGCCACCTTGCCGTCGCGGTCGCGGAACAGCGCGCCGGGCTGGCCGTTGATCTCCTGGACGTCCACGATCGTGCCGATCGAGAAGATCGGCGGGAACGCGCCGGCGATGAGGCGCGCGACCTTCTCGGAGCCATGGATGAACCGCGCCAGCTGAGGCGCCTTGCCTCCGCCGTCACCGACCAACTGGACGTCGGCGGCGAGCAGTTCCTGCAGGCTTTCCACGCTGCCCTCGCGCAGGGCGGCGAAGAACCGCGCCGCCAGCTCCTCGCGTTCCTTGCGGTCGGCGTCGAAGCGGGTGCGCCCCTCGTCCATGTGCTTGCGCGCCCGCGCCGACAGCTGCCGGCAGGCGGCCTCCGTACGGCCGACGGCCTCGGCCACCTCGGCGTACCCGAAGCCGAAGACCTCGCGCAGGACGAACACCGCGCGCTCCAGCGGGCTCAGGCGCTCCAGGAGCAGCAGCGCCGCCATGGACACCGAGTCGGCCAGTTCGGCGGCGCGCGCCGGGTCCTCGTAGGGGTCGCTCAGGAGCGGTTCGGGCAGCCATTCGCCGACGTATTCCTCCCGTCGTACGCGCGCGGAGCGCAGCACGTCGATGGAGATACGGGTGACGACGGTGGAGAGAAAGGACTTGAGCGAGTCGGGGCGGGTCGTGGTCGTCTCATAGCGCAGCCAGGTCTCCTGGACGGCGTCCTCGGCCTCGGCGACACTGCCGAGAATGCGGTACGAGATGGAGAACAGGAGCGGTCGCAGCTGCTCGAACTCCTCTGCTCTGCCCCTGAGTTGTGTGTCCGTGCCCGCGCCGGCCATCGCCAGCTCCTCCCCGTCCGACTGCTTCCCCCCAGAGATTACGCCCCGCCTCAGAACGGCAGGGCCCGGCTGTGCACCACATCGAGTCGCGACACGGCCCGGGTCAGGACCACGTAGAGCCGCTCCGGGCCGCGCTCCTCGGCCTCCGCGATCGCGGCCGGTTCCACCGCCACCACGTGGTCGTACTCGAGACCCTTGGCCAGCGACGCGGGCAGCAGCGTGAGCCTCCCCCGAGCTCCCGACTCCGCTCGAGCGGCGGGGACCCCCGTCCCCAGCTCTTCGGGACCGGCCGCGGTGAGCCCGGCCGCCATCAGCGCCGCACGCAGCGACGGCACCTGCGCATCCGCCGCGATCACCCCGACCGAGCCCTCCCGGTCCAGCGCCCGCACGACCGCCTCGACGGTCGCGGCGGCCACATCCCGTACGGGCAGCAGCCTCAACTCCCCGTCCGTACGCAGCGACCGGGCCGCCGGCACATCCGCCTCCAAGGCCCCGAGCAGCCGGTTCGTGAGCCCCACCACGGCCTCCGGCACACGGAAACCGGTGGTCAGCGGGATGACCCGCGCGTCCGGCTTCCCGAGGTGCGCGAGCAGCGCGGGCCAGGAGCGCGCCGCCCACGGCGTGGTCCCCTGGGCCAGATCCCCGAGCACGGTCAGCGACCCGAAACGCGCCCGCCGCGCGATCACCCGCGCCTGCATCGGCGAGAGATCCTGCGCCTCGTCGATCACTATGTGCCCGTATCCCTCGGGGTGTTCGATCAGCCCGGCGATCTCGTCGAGGAGTACGAGGTCGGCCGCCGACCACTTGGCCGACTTCACGGAACGCGGTGGCTTCTCCCAGCGCAGCGCCTTCGACTCGGCCACGGACAGCAGGCCGCCGGCCGCCGCGGGATCCGTGAGCAGCCCGGCGAGCACCTCCTCCGGCTTGACCCGCGGCCACACCTCGTCGAGGAACCCGCGCACCTGCCGCCCCATCGCCCGCAGCCACGCATGGGTGCGGGTGCCGGAGCGCCGCTCGGCCTGATCGCGTACGAGAGCCAGGACGCGCGTCTGCACCCGCTCGCGGCCGGTCGCGTACGGCGGCGCCTGCGCGCGCACCTCCGCGACGATCCGCTCGAGCTCGCCGAGCGACACCCGCCAGCGGTACGAACCGTCCACCACCGCAAGGGAGTCGGCGGGCAGCCGCACCCGCGCGTACAGCGCGCGGTGCAGCACCTCGGCCATCCGCGCGTCGTGCTTCACCGCGGCGGCCTCCGGAGCGTCGACGGCCCGCACCGGGTGGCGTGCGACTTCGTCGTCGACTGTGGACTGCCGCACGCCCGTCTCGCCGAGCGAGGGCAGGACCTCCGAGATGTACGCGAGGAAGGTCCGGTTGGGGCCGAGGATCAGCAGTCCGCCGCGCTGGATGCGCCGGGGGTACGTGTAGAGCAGGTACGCGGCCCGGTGCAGACCGACCGCGGTCTTGCCGGTGCCGGGCGCACCCTGCACACAGACGGAGACGGCGAGGTCCCCGCGTACCAGCTCGTCCTGCTCCGGCTGGATCGTGGCGGCGATATCGCGCATCGGACCGACGCGCGGGCGCTCGATCTCCTCGGCGAGGAAGGCGCTCGGCCCGCTCAACTCCTCGCCCCGGCCGAGCAGCTCGTCCTCGAAGCCGGTCAGGTCGGCGGATGCGCCGCGGCTGCCGGGCGCCCAGCCGAAGCGGCGGCGCACCGCGACACCCTGCGGGTCACGGGCGCCCGCGCGGTAGAAGGCGCGTGAGACGGGCGCGCGCCAGTCGACGACCAGGGGCGGTGCGGCCGGATGCTCACTGATCCGCAGACGGCCGATGTGGTAGCTCTGCCCGCGGTGGTCGCCGGCCACGCCACCGTCGCGTATGCCCGCGAAGTCGAGGCGCCCGAAGAACAGCGGCCCCTCGGGCAGCTCGGTCATCTCCTTGGCGCGGCTGCGCAGTTCATAACCGAGCACCTCCGCGTCGGCGCCGGACGCGGAGGCGTTCTCGCCGACCACGACCTGTTCGTGCGCCCCCTCGATCATCGCGGTGAGGGCGGTGCGGCAGTGGTCATGGTGGGCGCGTTCGAGGGCCAGCTCCTGGGTGAGGGTGCTCATCCACCGAGAATAACGTAACCGAGTTACATTTTTTACCGGGTTACGTCCAGGGGGTACGCTGGCTCCCATGCCCGAATCCCCCGGCCTGCGCGCACGCAAGAAGCAGCAGACCTTCGACACCATCTCGGAGACCGCCATCGCACTCTTCCTGGAGCGCGGTTTCGACCGGGTCCCGGTCGCGGAGGTGGCCGCGGCGGCAGGGGTGTCCAAGCCGACCCTGTTCCGCTACTTCCCGGCCAAGGAGGATCTGGTCCTGCACCGCTTCGCGGACCACGAGGACGAGGCCGCCCGGGTCGTGTCCGGCCGCACCGCGGACGAGTCCCCGCTGGACGCGCTGCGCCGCGACTTCCTGGCCGGCCTCGAACGCCAGGACCCGGTCACGGGCCTGTGCGACCACCCCCAGGTCCTCGCCTTCCAGCGCCTCGCGTACGGCACACCCTCGGTGCTGGCCCGCATGCTCGGCTTCCTCACCCGCTCCGAGGAGGCGCTCGCCGAGGCGCTCGGCGGGGGCGTCGGGGCGCGGCTCGCGGCGGGCCAGGTCATCGCCGTACGCAGGATCCTCGCGGACGAGAACCGGCACCGGATCGCGGCGGGCCAGCGGGCGGCGGAGGTGCTGCCGGACGCGAAGGCGGCAGCGGAGCTCGCCTTCGCCCAGCTGGCCTCCGGACTCGCCCAACTCCCTGTGGAATCCGGCCGGTCGGCTTCTTAGCGGGTCCGTACGGAAGCCTCGCTCGAGCTCTGCCGGCGAGTTAGTACCGAAGCCCGCACGAGCTCCGCCGCCGGCTCCGTACCGAACCCCGCACGAGCCCCTCCGCCGGCTCCGTACCGAACCCCGCACGGCCCCTGGCTTTTCCGGCCCGCGAGGGACACTGGAGGGATGGACTCCCTGCACGGCACCTCCGTGACCCTGCGCCCCGCGACCGCGGCCGACCTGCCGGCCTTCCGCGCCGCGCTCGACACCGCCGAGGTCCGCCGCTGGTGGAACTGGCCGGACCCCGAGGGCGACCTGTCCGAGCCGGACCACCGGCAGCTGGCGATCACGGTCAAGGGCGAGACCGTCGGCATGATCCAGTGGGACGAGGAGCCCGACCCGGACTTCCGCCACGCCACCATCGATATTTTCGTCCACCCCGACCACCACCGTCTGGGCCTGGGCACGGACGCCATCCGTACCCTGGCCGGCTGGCTGATCGGCGTACGCGGCCACCACCGTCTGACCATCGACCCGGCGGCCGAGAACGCGGCGGCGATCACCTGCTACGAACGCCTCGGCTTCCGCCGCGTGGGGGTGCTGCGCAAGCAGTGGTACGACCACGAGCGGGGGGACTGGGCGGACGGGCTGCTGCTCGATCTGCTCAAGGGGGAGCTGAGCGAAGGGAGTTGAGGTCCGGGCTCAGGAGCGGGCCCGGCGCGCGATCAGCGCGGCCACCCCGTCGAGCACGCACGCGAGCCCGAACTCGAACTCGTCGTCCTCCTCGTCCGCCCCCTGCAGCACCCCGGACGCGAGCACCTTCGTGACGCCGGGATGGCGCTCGGGCGTGGTGAGGACGGCGAGCGTACGGGCGTACTCCCGCAGATGCTCATCGGGCGTGCGCCCGCTCTCCCGGATGGCGGCGTCGATACTGGACATCATGGCGGCCTCGCTGCGCACATAGCCGCCGACCAGCATCAGCACGCTCAGCTTGGCCTCCTCCGCGAGAGGAGTGCCGGCGAGCGCGGACAGGCCGCACTCCATCCACTCGACCTGCCGCGGCGTCGCGGGCGGACCGGTCAGCGGGATCCTGAGCAGCCAGAGATTGGCGTACAGAATCCTCCGCTGCTCACGCGCCCACAGCTCCATGGACGTCCGCCAGTCCGCCGCCGGATCGAGCGCGGGCGCGGGCGGCGTGGCGGCCTCCTGCATCAGGATCAGCAGCTCGCCCTTGGCGCCGACGTACCGGTAGAGCGACATCGTCGATACGCCGAGCGCCTTGGCGACCCGCGGCATCGACACCGCCTCGACCCCCTCGGCCGCCGCGATCCGAACCGCCGCGCCGACGATCCGGTCCAGCGAGAGTCCGGGCTTGGGACCCTTCGACGGGCGCTCGCGCAGCCCCCAGGCCGTCGCGAGGCTCGCGGGCAGACCCGTGCTGTCGTCCGCCTGCGCCATGCGCGTCGCCTCCTTGCGTGGGCCGAGGCTCCCCCGAGTTTTCCCGGAGCTTCCCTCTTCGAGCTTGACGCACATCCTATTTCTGCGTAACCCTTACACAGTAATGCGTAAGGGTTACGCAGAAGAGGTGCCGGGCCCATCGGCGCACCGGAGACGGGGATCACCCATGACCATCACGCAACGGAACGCGACGCACGCGGCGAGTACGGCAAGTACGGCGAGCGCAGCCGACGAGCCCGTGCCGGCCATCGAGACCACCGGGCTCCGCAAGAGTTACGGCGCCCACGAGGTCCTGCGCGGCATCGACCTCTTGGTGCCGCGCGGCACCGTGTACGCCCTGCTCGGCCCGAACGGCGCCGGCAAGACCACCGCCGTCCGTATCCTCGCCACGCTCGCCACGGCCGACGGGGGCACGGCCCGGGTGGCGGGCCACGACGTGCGGACCGGGCGGGCGCGGGTGCGCCGGGCCATCAGCCTGACCGGCCAGTTCGCGGCGGTCGACGAGATGCAGACGGGCGCGGAGAACCTGCGGATGATGGCCCGCCTTGCCCCTTCGGCCACGGGTGCCCGGCTGTCCCGTACCGCGGCCCGCGCCAAGGCCGCCGAGCTCCTCGCCCGCTTCGGCCTCACCGATGCGGCCGACCGCCTCGTCAAGACGTACTCGGGCGGCATGCGCCGCCGCCTCGACCTGGCGGCATCCCTGGTCGGCACCCCCGAGATCATCTTTCTCGACGAGCCCACCACCGGTCTCGACCCGCGCAGCCGCAAGGAACTCTGGTCGCTGGTACGGGAGTTGCGGGCCGGGGGCACCACGGTCTTCCTCACCACCCAGTACCTGGAAGAGGCAGACCAATTGGCGGACCGTATCGCGGTCCTGGACGCGGGCACGCTCGTCGCCGAAGGCACGGCGGCCGAGCTCAAGCAGCGGGTGGCGGACCACCGTCTGGATGTGACCGTCGCCGACTCGGAGACGTATCTGCGCCTGGCCCACCGCGCCACCTACAGCGACCCCGAGACCCGCGTCCTCGGCATCCCCACCGACGGCAGCGCGGCCGAAGTCCGCGCGCTGCTCGACGCGTTGGACCCGGACCGGACCGCGATCACCAGCTTCACGCTGCACAGCGCCACGCTCGACGATGTCTTCCTGACCCTGACGGGACAGCCGCCGGCCACCGCCCCTCAGGACGCCGGCGCCCAGCCCACCGCCTCCCCTGCTTCGCCTCTCAAGGACTCCAGCCATGTCTGACGCCCTCATCATGAGCGGCCGCGCCCTGCGCATGAGCCGCCGCAACGTCGACGCCCTGATCACGTCGCTCGCCCTGCCGGTGATGCTGCTGCTGATCTTCGTCTACTTCTTCGGCGGTGCGATCGACACCGGCACGCGCTACGTCACCTACGTGGTCCCCGGCGTCCTGCTGCTCTGCGCCGGCTTCGGCTCGTCCAATACGGCCATCGCGGTCGTCGAGGACCTCAAGACCGGCATCATCGACCGCTTCCGCTCGCTCGACATCGGCGGCGCCCCCATCCTGGCCGGCCACGTGGTCGCCTCGGCGGCCCGCAACCTGATCGCGACAGCCCTGGTCTTCGCGCTCGCCTTCGCCATCGGCTTCCGTCCGGACGCCACACTCGCCGGCTGGTTCGCCGCGCTGGGCGTGCTCCTCGCGTTCATCCTGGCCCTGTCCTGGCTCTCGGCCGCGGTGGGCCTGCTCGCCAAGTCCCCTGAGGCAGCGGGTGGTTTCACCTTCTTCGTCAGCTTCCTGCCGTATCCCAGCAGCGCCTTCGTGAAAACCGAGGACATGCCTTCCTGGCTCCAGGGCTTCGCGGAGAACCAGCCGATCAGCCAGGTCATCGAGTCCCTGCGCGGCCTGCTGCTCGGCCAGCCGGTGGGCTGGACCCCATGGATCGCACTCGCCTGGTGCTCGGGCATCCTGCTGGCTTCGGTGGCGGCTTCGGCTTGGCTGTTCCGCAGGCGTACGGCCTGATCAGGGCCGCCAGGAGGGCGACGCAGCAAGCTTCCAACGCCCCTCGAAGTGCTTGACCCATTGGGCCACGGCCCGCACTTCGGTGGCGGTTCCCGCCTTGCTCGACCACACGTACAGGTCCGTGTTGTAGCCCTTGGGGTCGTAGACCAGGCGGTCGGGGTTCGGTGTCCGCATGCGGGCCTCCACGTCGTAAAGACCGTGCAGGACCAACTCCTGGTTGAAGAGGCAGATCTTCTCCGTCGGCTCACCGTGGTAAACGCGGTACTGGCAGGTCACTTCCACTCGGCCCCGGTCGGACAACTGCTCGGCCAGGCCGGACAGCGTCTCGTCGTAATCCTGGCATTTGAGCTCCAGCCTTCTGCGGAACTCGGGATCATCGACGGGTGCCTCATCCGGCCCCACGCGGGCGGGCACGGACATCTGGCGGCAGAAGTCGGGGATCAGCATCCGCACCTTCACGCTCCGCGTCGGCCCCGGATCGTCGAGCAGCTTCTCCAGCCGGTGGTACAGCTCGTTGTAGAGCGTCTCGCCCGTGTAGCCGACGAAACAGATGTCCACAGTTCTGGCCTGGAAGGCGTCGCTGACCAGGCCGCTCAGGTCGCGTGAGCTGACCAGGGAGCGGGCCGGGGTCCGCGCGGAGGTCACCAGTTCCTGGATCGCGTCGTACAGGACGTAGGCGACGAGGCTGAGGAGAGCGCCGCCGAGGAAGGTCTGGCCTTCCAGCGCGTCTCCGACCGGCGTCACAAACTGCGCCAGCATGCCCGTCAGAAAGATCCCGAGCAGGAGAAGCCTGGTCACAGGCGCCTGGAAGCGTGCCTGGAAACGTCTCAGCCGACTTCCTATGCCCGGTTCAGGGCCACCGCTTCCCCCGTGCGCCACTCGAGTCCCTCCCCTGCCCCGGTCGCGCAGGCGACGCTCGGATACGTCCGCATCGCCGCTGAGACATGGTCGCCGTACTTCGGTGACAGAAGCAAGACGGCGGAAAGGCAACCACATGCCCCGTCGGCGGCGTATGTCCTACGACGAAGGTTCGAGTTGCCTCGCTCAATCGAGGGATGAATCCTCTGTCTCAGACGAATGTTTACTAGGGTGTCCACCACCTCAGCTGCCCAAGGTGGCACCAGGAGCAATCAGGAGCTCAAGTGGCCGGAGAGTCCGCCCCTTATCCCGCTCCTCCACAAGGCAAGGCGCCGACTCCGTACGAGCTGCGGGCGGCATTTGTGGAGCATGCGCGAACGCACGGGGCGATGACCCGCGGCCACCACAATCGGAACTTCATGATTCCTCTCACCGAGGACATGGCAGAGCTCGTGGGCGAACCACGTGGCACCAACGTGATGGTGCGGACCCGGTTGCCCGACGCCCTGCGCGTGGTCATCAGGACCTGGCAGGACGAGGCGAAGATCCTTGAAGCGGTCAAGGAAGTGCTGCCGCAGGTTCCACGCTGTCTGGCCTCTCATGAGGACACGGCGATCCACAGCTATGTGGAGGGTGTCCCGCTCTCCAGCGTCTGCGAGAACGGGAAGCCAGTGGACGGGCTCCTGGTGCGGGCCCTGACGGGCGTCCTGGCGGACATGACACGGGTTCGCAAGGAATTGCTGCCCAAACTGCCGGACAGCTGGCCGCGCAACCACCGGGACAGCCGGGGGTTCATACGCAATCTGGCCCTGATGGCGGACGAGCAGATCCGCAAGCCCAACTGGACTGAATTCGGCGGCCTGTTCGCGGCGCTCGGCATCTCGGACGATGCGCTTGCACAGTTCGCCGCGCGCATCCCCGCCATGTCGCCGCGCCCCTTCAGCCTGCTGCACACCGATCTGCACCGCGACAACATCATCGTCACCTACGACGGCAAGCCACCGCTCATCTACGTGGACTGGGAACTCGCCTCCTGGGGCGATCCCTTGCACGATCTGGCCAATCACCTTGTCCGGATGCACTACCCGGAGCAGCAGCAGAACGAGGTGACGGAAGCCTGGGCCACGGACATGCAGCGGGTCCGGCCCGAGGCCACGCGGAACCTGTCACGGGACCTGAAGCACTACATCGCCTTCGAACACGCCCAGTCGGTGTTTCCCGACGTCATGCGCGCTGCCGCTTCGCTGGGGGACGAACTGCTGCCGCAGCGGCTGGAGACCGCCACACGGCAGGTGGCGCAGGCGCTGCGGAAGGCGTCCGCACCGCTACAGCTGGCTGATGTGCCGGAACCGGAGATCGAGCGGGCCCTGTACCGATGGCAGGCGGCCCGTCTCGGGCGCCAAGGCAGGTCGCCGAGCGGCCGGGGGATCACCTTCGAGCCCGATGAGCGCATCAAGCATCCGGACTGCGATCGCGCCACCGTGCTGGCAGCCCTGGAGGCGGAAGGTGCGGCACCGGCGAACCGGGTGTTCAAAGGCACCGCGCATCTCAACACCGTGGTGCAGGTGCCGGGCAAGTTCCGGCCCATCGTCGTACGGCGCAAGGTGGGCGGCGAGGGCCGCAGGGAGCAGCCCTTCCTCAGCGAGCACGCCGTGCTCCGCCTGATCGAGAAGTCCGAGGCAACGGCGAAAACCGTGCGAGCACCACGCGTCCTCGCCCTGGGCACCAGCAGACTCAAAGACGACTTCGCCATCCACTCCTATGAAGGACCCGACGGCGACGGACGGCCACCGAACCATCCCGAGCACGGGCTCCTGCCTCATGAGGCCGACAATCTCGTCGCCCAGCTCGCCGCGCTGGCCGCGGTCGAGCAGGACGCGCTGCTGGAACTCGATCCCGCCGCGCAGGTCTTGGACTTCTACTCGTGGCTCAGTGAACAGCTGGTGAGGCTGGTCGCCTCACTGCCCGCCGAGTCCAAGAAGCTCGCCCGCGCCCTCGGCCTGCCGGACGAGTACCGGCTCAAGGACCTCCTGCACCGGCACAAGCTCACGCCTCGTCGCTTCGCTCTGCTGCACGGAGACCTCAACCCATGGAATCTGGTGCGTCAGCCCAACGGTGAACTCACCCTCATCGACTGGGAGATGGCGATGGTGGGCGATCCGCTGTACGACCTCGCAAGGCATCTCCATCTCACACCTGTCCGGCCGGCCATCAGAGAGCGCATGTTCGCACGCTGGCGCAAATTGCTGGCCAGTGAATCGACGCAGGGCTGGGAGGCCGACTGGCGCGTGTACCGATGGATCGAGCTGATCCGGTCCGCGTACATCGACCTCGACCGACTGGTGACGGGGGATGGCCTGGACGCGCCCAACGTACGTCGTGCGGTCGACCGCTACGCGATGACACTGGCCGAAGCCACGGCAGCGCTCGGCCTGCGGTCGCGTCCTGTCGCCAATCCGTACCTCAAGCGGTCGCTCCCCATCCGTGAAGGCACCCTCACCCGTGCGGACGGTCTGGAGCCCAAGGGCTTCTAGGGCCTGATCCACAACAGGCCCCAGGGCTCACGGTTTCGGCACCCTGGCCAGCAGGTTCCACAGGGAGTCGAACCACGACTGCAGACTGCCCACGAAGACGGAGCCGGCCGACTTCGCGTCCTCGTCCGCCGCATGATGAGCCAGCGTCGAACCGAGCCCCAGGACGTCCACCACATCTGCCGGAGTGTCGTCCAGCAGATTGATCCGGCGCTCAAGGACCTCATACGGCCCGAGCAGCGCCCTGCTGCCGTTGAGCACATACACCTTGAACGTCGGCGCCAGCGGCACGGTGCGGATCTCGACGGAGACCGTATCGACCAGTCCCTCCGTCGCCAGCTCGCTCAGCACCCGCTTCAGCGAGCGTGAATGGACATCGCTGATGGCCCGCAGCCGCTCCTGCGGGCGGGGGTCCGTCGGGTTGCCCTTGATCCGCGGATACGGAAGGTAAGTGGACTCGTCCGGAAGCAGCATGCGCACGGTCACCGAGCGCGGCTGGACCTCACCCGCCCGTACCCTTTCGGCCTGCACCCTGATGTGCGCGTCCAGCGACTCGGACGTCAGCGTGAAGACATCCAGCGTCACCTCGTCGGCCTCGAAAGCCGCGCCGATCAGCGGCCCCAGCGTCACCCGCCGGCTGCGCCCGTCCCCCGTCACCGAGGGAATCTGCTGCTGCGCCTTCAGCGTCTCCGGATGCGCACGCACACGCGTCCCACTCCCCCGGCGGGACTCGACAAGCCCCTCCGCGGCCAGCTCGTGCAGGACTTTCACCACGGTGTCGCGGGAGACGCCGAGTTCGTCCGCCAACTCCCTTTGCGAGGGGAGTTGTTGGCCCACCCGGTAGATCCCGTCCTTCAGCCGGGAGCGCAGTTCCTCCGCCACTTCCTGGAACGTCCTGCCACCACTCTCGCTCACGCCTTGAACGTACCGTCAGAATACCGGCCACAAACCGCTTTCAGACAAGTTGTCTGCGCAGGTGGCGACTTGGATTGTCGATCACAAGTCCAGGGGACATACCTTTCAGACAACCAGTCCAGTTGGACTGAAGAGGGGAGGGTTGGCGCTATGGTGAGGTTCCCTGAAATGGTCGAACTGGCCTTGGTGCTCTGGCAGTTGTTCGACCAGATGCACCTGATCGAAGGTGGTCCGGTGATCGTGACCATCGCCCTTGTGGCCACGGCACTCCGTACGCGCAATTCAGCAGTCGCCTACGCAGCCGCCATGGCCGCACTGGTAGTCCTGGCTCAGGCCTGAGCCGCCGCCTCCCAGACGAGGTCGAGGACCGGGCCCAGGGAGTCGACGACGAGGTCGGCTCCCGCGGAGCGCAGGCGTTCCTGGCGGTGCGGGTCGCGGCCGTAGCCGAGGAAGTCGACGCCCGCGGCGCGGGCCGCGTGCAGGTCGGCCGAGGTGTCGCCGATCATCAGGGCCGAGGAGGCCTCGGCACCGAGGAAGTCCAGGGCCCGGTGCAGGCAGTCGGGGTCGGGCTTGAGGTGGTCGACCTTGTGGGTGCGGCCGTGGATGCCGCCGCCGAAGCAGCGCAGGAGGTTGCGCTCGGTCAGGTAACGCTCCACCGCACGCGGCGAGTTGTTGGTCGTCACCGCCAGGCCGACACCCGTGGCGCTCCACGTCTGGATCAGGCGGTCCACGTACGGGGTGGGATACGCCTTGACCGTGGCAAGGAGCTCCTCGCGGGTGAGCTCGTCCTCCAGGCCCTCGATCAGCTCGCGGTCCGGGTAGGTGCGGTCGACCTCGCGCAGCAGGGCGTGCGGGTCGTCGCCGTCCCAGTTGGGGTCGACGATGCCCGGTCCGCCGTTCTCGTCGAGCCAGGCGAGCAGGCGCCGGGTCACATCGGCGGCCGGATGTCCGGCGAAGAGCCGGCAGATCGGCCCGTCGAAGTCGAAGAGCACCGTCTGTTTTCCGGTGATCAAATCGCCGACTCTCTCGATCACTTGGGCCGCCTGAGTGGTCTGTGTCGTTTCAGAAGTCACTAAGAGAGTGTCAGGTCCCCGGCGATCGTGTTCCAGAGTGCGTCGAACCACTGCTGCGACTCCTCCACAAATGAAGCGTCCTTGCCCCCCGCGCCCGGTTCTCCCGTGGCCGGCTTCTCGAAGGAGAAGAGCAGGGACTTGGTACCCAGGGCGTCGAAGAGCTCAACCATCTCGCTACCGCCGCCCATCGGCTCCTCGCGCCGCATGATCATGTAGTACGCGAAGAGGGCTTCCGAGCCGTTGAGGAGATAGAGCTTCACCGGCGGGGTGAACGGCAGGGCCTTGAACGTGACCCGTACGTCGACCTCGTGGGTGGAGCGCAGGGCGAGGAGATTGTGCTTCAGGACCTGCCCCTGGGCGTTGCGCTGGTCGAGCCAGCGCTTGTGGACCGCCTCCGTGTCGCCCTCGACCGGGACCGGGAAGGCCAGGTCGATGTCGCGGCTCGGCAGCAGCAGCCGTACCTCGATGGACTCCGGGCGCAGGCTGCCCTCGTGGACCCGGCGCAGGGGCTCGCCCAGGGCGATCATCAAGGTCTCGGACGTGAGGCTGAGCGCGTCGATCCGCACGTGCGGGCGGCCGAAGGCGCGCACCAGTTGGGGGCCGAGGCCGACCATCGTGGGCTGCGGGCCGGTGGGCGTGGGCAGGGCGGCCCGGGGGGCGATCTGCGGCGGGGCGCCCTTGGTGACGTTCTTGAGCAGTCCGTCGTCCTGGAGCATCTTCAGGGCGAGGCGGACCGTGCCCCGCTCCACGCCGAACTCCTCCGCCAGCCGGCCCTGGGTCGGAAGGCGGCTGCCGGGCTGCAGTTCGCCGTTCCTGATCCGGCTGCGGAGTATCTCCGCGATCTCTTGGTGCGAGGGCTTTCTGCCGTTCACCGTCACGCTCTCCTGGGCCTGGGTCACGACCAGAAGGTTACAACTCCCGTTGAGCTGGCGGCAGTTGTTTCGACCTACGAACCAAGGGAAGAAACTTGGTGAGACTAGGAACCAACCACAGCCAAGTTCTAGCGAAGTTGGCAGTCGCTGGTTCGCGTAGCTCCTCCCCACCCCGAAGGAGGAACCACCATGCCGGTCATCGCGCTCCTTGGTGCAGTCTTCGTCATCGGATTCGAGCAGCTGGTGCAGTGGCAGTACGGACCCATGGGCATCATCGGCCTGCTGCTCCTGAGCATCGGCATCAAGGCCAAGAGTCCCACCTGCAGCTCCATCGGAGCCGTCATGCTCGCGGTCCTGGTCGCCGGCCCCGCCCTCTGAGCCCCACCGGCCCGGCGGGGCCGGCCCGTCCGTCAGAATCCGGGCGGGGCCAGCTCCAGCGGCGAACTGATCGTCTCCCACAACGCGTTGAACCACAGATGCGACTGCTCGACGAAGGTCGTATCCCTCAGGCCGGCGCCCTGCTGGAACGCGAAGAGCATCGACTGCGTCCCCTGGGCGTCGTACATCTCGAGGTACTCGTGATCGATCTCGGCGCCGCGCCTGGTGAGCGTGTAGTACGCGAAGAGGGCTTCCGATCCGTTGAGGAGATAGAGCTTCACGGGCGGGGTGAACGGCAGCGCCCGGAAGGAGACGGAGACGTCGATGCCGTGCGTGGCCCGCAGCGCGAGGAGATTGTGCTTCAGCACCTGACCCTGCGCGTTGCGCTGGGCGAGCCACTGCCTGCGCACGGGGTTGATCGCCTCCTGGCCTGCGGATACGCCTTCGACCGGCACCGGGAAGGCCAGGTCGATATCGCGGCTCGGCAGCAGCACCCGGACATTGACCCTGGCCGGTTTCGGCCCCCCTGCGTGGATGTACCGCAGCGGTTCACCGATCGCGAGGGTCAGCGATATGGACGTCAGGCAGATCGCGTCGATCTCCACCTGGGGCGCCGAGAACGCCGAGGTGATCCGGGGTCCGAGGGCGACCGTGGTCGGCATCGGGGCGGCTTCGGCGCCCGCGAAGGAGTGCATCACCTCCGCCGCGTCCACGGCGACCGTCGCGGGGCTCCCCTTGGTCACATTCGTGAGCAGCCGCTCGGCTTTGAGGATGTCGAGCGCCTGCCGTACGGCGCCGCGTTCGACACCGAACTCATCTGCCAACTTGGCCTGCGTCGGCATCCGTTGGCCCGGCTGCAGCTGTCCGCTGCGGATCCGGGCGCGCAGTTCATCCGCCACCTCGCGGTGCGACCTGCGGGCGCTTTCCGCGCTGCGGGGACCGCTGTGGACTTCATCCTGGGGAGCACGATTCGGGCTCACAACCAAATAGTACAACTTCCCGCCATCTTCGGGGAGTTGTTGGAAACCTGGTTATCGATCGGCCCCAAGGGCAAAAAACCCCTTGAGAGTTGGCTACCAACTCCGACAAGCTGGATGCACCCAGAGCAACATGGTCAGACCCTGGACGGTTGGCACCCGACGACGCGTGACCCGCCGCCAGGCAGCTTCCTCCCCTATCCCAAGGAGGGAACGTCATGCCGCTCATTGCCATCATCATCGCCGGCCTGGCCCTTGCCTTCGAGCAGGCGATCCAGTGGAAGTACGGCCCGATGGGCATCATCGCCTTCGTCGCGCTGACCATCGGCATCAAGGCCAAGAACACCATGTTCAGCAGCATCGGCGCGGTCATCCTCGTCATGCTGCTCGCCCAGTCCGGCTGACCGGGCTCCCCGCCGGAGGGGAGCGGGGAGTCCGGTCGGCCGACCGACGGGTGTTTCAGAACATGTCAGAACATGTCCGGGCACCACGGTCGCCTGGACGTACGCAGCAGGGCGTCCGCCGCCGCGGCGGCGCCCGGACGCTCCTCGGTCACGGTGCCGAGCGCGGCGAGCCGTACGGCCGACTCGTCACCGAGCCAGAGCGTCGCCAACTCCCGTACGTCCATGGAGAGTTCCGCACTCTCCGTGGTCGGCACACAGGCCGCACCCTGCGGACCGGCGTCGAGCCGGTACCGCCCGCCGGTGTAGCCCGCCGGGTCCCTGATCTCCAGGACGAGGGATCCGGCGCCGTTGTACGTCCGCGTCTCCAGCGCCCGTACGACATCGAGGATCCGCACCCAGAGGAAATCGGCCTGGGTGACCACCCGGGCGGCGCGGGGATCCGGGAAGTACAGCGGGATCAGCGAGTCGGGGGCGCGATGGCCGGTGCGGACCTTGAGGATCCAGTCGATGGAGACCAGGTACTGCCACAGCGCGCGCTCGGCGGCCGGCGTGACCGCGTCCAGGCCGCGCACCTTCGCCGTGTTCTGCGGCAGTTTGTTGTCGCTCCAGTCCGGCACCGGCTCATAGGCGACCAGACCCTCGACTTCGCCGGACGGCGAGCGATAGACGGCGTAGTGCGGTTCGCTCCAGGAGTGGAACTGGTCCTGGAGCAGGCCGGTGTTCTGCTTCCACCAGCGTTCGTTGCGGTCGACCGCGCCGGGCTGGCGGACCCGCAGCCGTTCATGCAGATCGGGTCCGAGCTTGCGGACGTCCGCGCCGTCGACCAGATCGATCCGGCCACCGTCGTCGGGCCCTGACCAGCGCGGGTCGAGTCCCGCGCGCGGGACGTCGAGCTCCCACTGGGTGGTCCAGGTGGCGGGCCCGAATCCGTACCGTCCGTAGATCGGGTACTCCGCGGCGATCAACGTGGCGACGACATCACCGCGCTCCTTCGCCGCGTCCAGGTCCTGCGCCATCATCCGGCTCAGCAGACCGCGGCGGCGGTGCGTCGGCGAGACCGTGACGTTGGTGACCGCGTCGGCCGCGACGTCCGCGCCGCCGACGGCGGTGAGCTTCTGCGCGAAGGAACGGAAGGTGGCCACACAGCGGCCTTCATCGAAGGCGCCGAGGGTGCGGGAGAGGTCGATCGAGGAGCGGCGGTCGGCCACTTGCTCTTCGGTGAGGGCCGGACTGCGCAGGAACCCGGTGTTCAGGGCCCGGGACCAGTCGGCTACGTCGGCGTCTGCGAGAGAACGGATTTCGACCATACGGGCCACGGTAGGCGGGGTGCGGTGCCCGATGCATCCGGGTTTCAGGCGGCCGGGCAGAGCGCCTGGGCGCCGACCGGCGCCTGCGCCCGGACCACGGCGGCCACCGGCGCGGCCTGCGACCGGCTGCGGGCGAAGACCACGACCCGCAGGACCACGAACCGGCCGATGCCCGCGAACCCGGAGGCCAACAGGTAGACGATCTGCTCGAGCACCGCGCCCGGCGAGGCCACCAGCTGCGTCAGGACCAGCATCGCCACGGAGGTCACCGCGTACGCGGCCGCCGCGGATCCGGCCGACTGCCAGTGCTGGCGCCAGGTCGCGCGCCCGCCGGCGCCGAAGGTGAACCGGGCGTGCAGTTCGGTGGCGAGCAGTGTGGACGCCACGGTGATGAGCGCGTTGGCCAGGATCCAGGGCATCAGGGAGGCCAGGCCCGCCACGGCGAAGCTGGAGGCGACCCCGACCCCGCCGCCGCAGAGCACGAAGCGCGCGAAGGCCGCGAAGGCGCCCGGCGCCTGCTGGCTGCTGTGTCCTGTCTCCACGATCCCCACACCCCTTTGACGGCACCGACGGCTTTTCTGTGACACCGGCGCCCGGTCTCCTGCCACTGAGACCGCGGCCGAGCCCCGAACTAACCGGTGGCGCCATCATGGCACAGTTATGGCGCCATGGCGAGCCACTATTGGCGCTTCACGCGCCAAAAGTGGCGCCACACTGAAGCCATCGACAGAAATAGCAGGTCACGGGCTCGCGATTGCGGCACCACCCGAGGTCAACCGCGACGCCAAGGTGGCGCCACAACCACATGCCGGAACTATACGGCCGTCATATACGTACGTTCAATACGTGCGTATAGATTCTGCTGCCGAGAACGAAAAGGCGTCCGCCGGCAGGTCGGAACCTGCCGGCGAAAGAAAAGGGCCCCGCGGCGGGAGGCCGCCCCCGCCGGCAGGACGCAAGGGGTGTATCAGCAGAAACAGAAACGAGCTCTTGTCGGTGGACCAGGGCTCAGAAGGCCGCGCGGATCTCCCCCACCGGAATCCCGCCGCCGAGCAGCGGAGCCTCGCCGATCCGTGCCACCACCGACGCGTCGACGCCCATCAGTTCAAGAGCGCGGGACAGGACCGGGCCCAGCGCCCGGGTCGCACCGTCGTCGATCTTGAACGCGAGCGCACGGCCGTCCGGCAGCGCGACCGCCTGGACCGCCTCGGCGCCCATCTTCGAGAGCGTGCCGGGCACCTCGCGCATCAGCCAGGTGTCCGGGCGCCGGGTGCCCGCGACGTACTCGGGGTGGGCGCGCATGGCGTCCGCGACGCGGCGTTCCGGCGTACCGGAAGGGGCGAGCACGAAGTGGCGGAAGGCGCGGGCCAGGCCGGGCAGCGTCAGCGCCATCAGGGGCGCGCCGCATCCGTCCGTGCCGATGGACGCGACCCGCTCGCCGGCGGCCGTCTCGACGACCTCGCGGATGAGCTGCTGCAGCGGGTGGGCCGGGTCCAGGTACGTCTCGGTCGGCCAGCCCGCCTTCACGCAGGCCGCGATCATCGAGGTGTGCTTGCCCGAGCAGTTCATGGTGACGCGCTCACGGGCGTGCCCGGCGGCCAGATAGGTCTCGGCCTCGACCGGGTCGAGCGGCAGGTCCGGCGGGCACTGCAGCTGGGTCTCGGAAAGGCCCTGCTCGGCGAGCATCTTGCGGACGAGGTCCAGGTGGAAGGGTTCGCCGGAGTGGCTGGCCGCGGTCAGCGCGAGCCGTTCGCCGCTCAGGTCAAGCCCCGCGCGCAGGATCGCGGCGGCCTGCATGGGCTTGTTGGACGAGCGCGGGAAGACGGGTGTCGTGATGTCGCCGACCGCGTGCTCCACGGTGCCGTCCGCGGCGAGCACGACCAGGGAGCCCCGGTGATGGCCCTCGACGAAGCCGGAACGTACGACCTCGGCGAGGACCGGAGGTATCGGGGCGGGGGCGGTGGAGGTCATCGTCGGCCTTCCGGTGGCGCGGGCCCGCCCGCCCTGTCACCCCAGGGGCTCAGGAGAGCAGGTCGTCTACTTGTGCTTCGCCCTCACGGTACCTGCGCGCGATCTCCGCGCTGCAATCGTCGGCGGTCCGCTGGAGCGCCTGACGGCGCCGGGAGACCTGCTGTTCATGGCGGACAAGGCGGCCCATCGCGGTGTGCAGCTCTTCGTCCGTACGGGCGTCGAGGTCGCTCAGCTCCACCTCGGCGAGCATCTCGGCGGCGAGCAGCCGGTACTCCTCGCCATGGGGCGTACCGAGCGTGACATGGCGGGCGGAGGAACGGTGCGTGGAGGGGGCGTCGGCGAGGATCTCGGAGAGCCGCTCCACGATGGCCGGGTCCGGCGCCGCGGCCTCCGGCGCACGGGCGTGCAGCCGGCGGGCGAGCTCGGCGCGCAGGATGTCGATGCGGCCCTGGAGCAGCCGGCGCAGATAGCTGAGGTCCGCCTCGTCCTGCTGGGAAGTACGGCGCAGCCGGCGCAGCTCCGGCAGCCTGAGCGCCCCCAGGTCGTGCTCGGGCAGCTCGGGCATGGGGCCTCCCCTGCTCGAAGAGCTCGGGGAAGGGCTGTTCGTGCGCTGAACCGGCGGACGCGGTACTGCGGCAGCTTCCGCCTGTGCCGTGCGGGCTGTCGGCACGGGCCCGGAAGGCTGTCCGGTACTCGGAGTGCTCATGCGACTGTTCCTCCCCCAAGCTTTCGCTTGGCTCGAGCAGGGGGGGACCCCCACCCTCGCTCGGTGCGGTGCACCGCGTGTGTGCATCGTGCCACTGAGTGTGGGGGATATGTGGCGGAGTGCACTCGATCGGCCCCGGATAGGTGCATGGCATTACGCGGCGGATGGGGCGCGTGGGGGAACTTCTGCCGTTGTTCACCCGGCAGTTGGCAGCTTTCGCCCCCTCACGGGGTGCCTGTTCGGTGCTGCCGTTCGGGGGCACGGCATGATGTGGCGTATGCGTGCGGTGGTGCAGAGAGCGAACGGGGCGAGTGTCGTCGTCCAGGGTGAGGACGGTCCGCGGACGACGGGCGAGTTCAGCGGCGAGGGCCTGTGCGTCCTGGTCGGCGTCACCCATGACGACACCAAGGAGAAGGCCGCCCAGCTGGCCCGCAAGCTCTGGACCCTGCGGATCCTGGCCGACGAGAAGTCCTGCTCGGACCTCGACGCACCGCTCCTGGTGATCTCCCAGTTCACGCTGTACGGCGACGCCCGCAAGGGGCGCCGCCCCACCTGGAACGCGGCCGCGCCCGGCGATGTCGCCGAGCCGCTGGTCGACGAAGTGGTCGCTCAGCTGCGGGCGTTGGGGGCGACGGTGGGGACGGGGCGGTTCGGTGCGTCGATGCGGGTGTCGCTGACGAACGACGGGCCGTTCACCGTACTGCTGGAGATGTAGCCGTACGGGCTTACGGCTCTACGACGACTTCCTGAGCCGCGGCGGTGGCGCCGACCAGGAGCGGGGCGTCCACGGGAATGTTCCGCTTCACCAGCGCGAGCGCGATCGGGCCCAGTTCGTGGTGGCGGGCCGAGGTGGTGACGAAGCCGATCTTGCGGCCCTCGGGACCGTCGGACGCCAGGCGGACCTCCGTGCCGTGGCCGGGCAGATGGACCTCGCTGCCGTCCAGGTGCAGGAAGACCAGGCGGCGCGGGGGCTTGCCCAGGTTCTGGACGCGGGCGACCGTCTCCTGGCCGCGGTAGCAGCCCTTCTGGAGGTGGACGGCCGAGCCGATCCAGCCCAGCTCGTGCGGGATGGTGCGGTGGTCGGTCTCGAAGCCGAGCCGCGGCCGGTGCGCCTCCACGCGCAGCGCCTCGTACGCGAGGATGCCGGCCGCGGGGCCGTGCTCCGCCACGTACGGCTCGACGTCGGCGCGCGGCAGGAAGAGATCACGGCCGTACGCCGTCTCGCGGGCGACCACGCCCTCGGGGACCGCGGCGATCGAGCCGGCGGGCAGGTGCACCACCGCGAACTCCTCGGTGCGGTCGGCCACTTCGACCCGGTAGAAGAACTTCATCGACTCCAGGTACGCGAACAGCGCCTCGCCCGTGCCCGCCTCGAAGTGCGCCCAGGTGGTCGTTCCGTCGTCCACGAGGGAGAGGTGGTGCTCGATGTGGCCGTTGGCGGAGAGGATCAGCGCCTCGGTGGCCCGGCCCGGCGGCAGGTCGCTGACGTGCTGGGTGAGCAGCAGGTGCAGCCAGCTGAGCCGGTCGTCGCCGGTGACCGTCAGGACCCCGCGGTGCGAGAGGTCGACGACGCCGCGCCCGTCCGCGAGAGCGCGCTGCTCCCCGTACAGCTCGCCGTAGTGCGCGGCGACGCCTTCATCGGCGCCCTCGGCGGGGACGGCGCCGGGCAGGGACAGCAGGGGGCTCTTCATGGTGGTCACTCACGTAACTACGGGGTGGGGGGCGGTTTTATTTCCGGTTCGGCTCCGCGGGACCGGTCTATTTCCCGGGACCGGCGGCCTTCGCGTCCTTCGGGGCCTGCGGGGCCTTCGGGTCCTTCGTCGTGCAGTCCTTGCAGCGGCCGAAGATCGCGAAGTGCTTCATATCGGTGTCGAAGCCGAATTCGCTCTGCAGCTTCGCCTTGAAGTCGGCGGCCACCGACACATCCGCCTCGATCACGTTCGTACAGTCGCGGCAGACCAGATGCAGATGGTGATGGCGGTCCGCGAGGTGGTACGTGGGGGCGCCGTGCCCGAGGTGGGCATGGCTGACAAGACCCAGCTCCTCGAGCAGTTCGAGCGTGCGGTAGACCGTGGAGATGTTCACCCCGGACGCGGTCCTGCGGACCTCGGCCAGGATGTCGTCGGGCGTCGCGTGCTCGAGGGTGTCCACGGCTTCGAGGACAAGCTGACGCTGCGGCGTCAGCCGGTAGCCGCGCTGCCGCAGATCGCTCTTCCAGTCGGTGCTCACCACAGGGCCCAGTGTAGGCGGGTACCCCGGAGGTTCAGGCGGCTCGGACCCGATCGCGGTACCCGGCTCACTGACCGTGCGCGGGCGGCCGTCGGCGGGGTTGGCGAGGGCGGGCGCATGCAAAAGGCGGCACCCGTTCCCGGATGCCGCCTGTGCTTGAAGCGTGCGGGCCTGCTTGGAGGACCTGCTCGGAGGGCCTACTTGAAGAACGCGATCCCGTCGTCCGGCAGATCGCCGAGGTTGCGCGCCATCTCGGCGACTTCCTCGGGCGTGACGACCTTCTTCAGCTGCGCCGACATGTACGGACGGAGCGGGACCTCGGGGGTCTGCTTCTCGCCGACCCACATCAGGTCGCCCTTGACGTAGCCGTACAGCCGCTTGCCGCCGCTGTACGGACCGGAGGCGGCGGTGCGCGCGATGGCGTCCGTGGCCAGGTCGATCTGCGGCTTCTTGTCGGCCAGCTCGCCGTACCAGACCTCGACGACACCGTCGTCGCGGACCATCACGACCTCGACCTTGCGCTCGGCGTCGATCCGCCAGAACCCGGACTCGGTCTCGAGCGGCTTGACCTTGTTGCCCTCGGCGTCCAGGACCCACGTACGCGACTGGTACTCGAGGAAGTCACGGCCGTCGTGGCTGAAGCTGACCTCCTGCCCGAAGTTGCACTTCTCGGCGCCGGGGAAGTCGGAGACACCCGCGCCCGCCCAGTTGCCGAGCAGGAAGGCGAGGGGCACGAGGGAGGGGTTCAGGTCGGACGGGATCTCGATCATGAGCAGCTCTCAGTACGAACGGGTGGTCAGCGCTGACCCTGGTACAGCTTCTTCACGGTCAGTCCGGCGAAGGCGAGAACGCCGACGCAGACCAGAACGAGCAGGGCTGAGAAGAATGCCTCAAGCACGGGGGTGCTCCTTGTGAGCTGTGGTGGCAGGTACGGGCCGGGCCCCAGCTTAGTCGGCTGGGGCCCGGGGGTCGCTGTGAGGTGGGCCCTTCGGGCCCCGGCTCAGCTCAGGAGCTGGGTCTGCAGGACGACGGTCTGGTGGAAGGGGATGCGCTCGGCGCCGCCCTTCTTCGTGTGGGTGATCAGGGCGACGGTGTCGCCGGATGCGAGATAGGCCATCCGGCCGCGGTCGCCGCCGGTCTGCGCGTAGACGTACTGGCGCGTCTCGTACAGCGCGCCGGCGTTCTCCCACTTCTCGTCGAGCCCGGCCTCGGCGATGTCCACCAGGTCGAGGCCCGAGTCGTTCGCCGCGTTGACGCCGCCGTCCATGTAGCTGATGCCGTCCAGGAACTGGTCCGCGTACCCGACCGAGGAGAAACGGAGCAGGTGGATCCGGCTCTCGGTGCCGTCGGCGGCCGTCCAGGACCGGCCCACGATCTCGCGTACCGCGAGGTCGCGCAGACCGTCGCGCACGGCGGCCTGGTCGCCCTTCGCGTACAGCGCGGTGAACTCCGCCGGCTTCACCGGCTTGGCGCCCGAGTCGCTCTTCGCCCCCGCGGGCGCCGGCAGCAGCAGGTCCTTCAACGCGGCGTGGTGGATATTGCCGGGGTTCGCGTCACTGAACGGCCGCGGGGCGTTCGCGGGCAGCGCGGGGAGCTTCAGGTGCGGGTACTCCCAGCGCCCGTCGCCCTGTGTGGCGAGGCCCGGCACATCGGTGCGCTCCTGGGACGTGATGCCGAGCGCGGCACCCGTACCGAGTCCGCCGCACACCACGACGGCGAGCGTCCAGCGGGCGATGGCCCGCAGGACACGGCGGTCCTTGAGCGAGGCCTTCGGGGGCGGCGGCGCGATGAACGTGTCCGGGCCGGCCGCCTCGACTTCCGTGACGGCGCTGCCGATCGGGGGCGCCTGCTGGTCGGTCATACGTACTCCCCCGGCGAATCGATGTGGTCGAGCTGCTTCTTCACGAAGTCGGCGGCGTCGGATTTGTTCAGCGGCCGACCGCCGGACAAGGCGAAGGAGACGAGGACGTCCTTCTCGTACGCGGAGCAGAACATGCTGTCGATGCCGTCCTTCTCCTCGCTCTTGGAGAGGAAGCACTTGGTGCCCGCGTGGCCCTCGATCTTCGGCCCCTTCGTGACGCCCGGCAGGTCGTCGAAGAGTCCGGTGCTGAAGGTGTGCATCTCGCGCAGCGCCTTGCGGTCCTTCATCGTCGAGACCGTGACCTCCGCCAGGAGATTCGAGCCGGAATAGGAACGCCCGGCCGTGCCCTGCACACCGAACTTGTCGACGCGCTTCTCCCAGTCCCGGCGAGCCTTGCCGGTCAGTCCCTTGCCGCTCGCCTTCAGCTGGGCGGTGGCCTGCTTGCCGGTCTGGTGGCTGTCGTTGCCGTTCTCGTCGAGGTCCGGGCCGAGGACAAAGCCCCCGGGCACCGGCAGCAGCAGCTTGCTCAGGGCGTTGTCGTGACGGCCCTTGTGGGCACCGCCCGCCGGGTCGGCACCTCCGGTCGCCGCGTTCTCGGCCCAGCTCTCGGTCTTGACCGTGGTATCCGCCTTGTCCACCGTCGAGTTGACGTGGAAGGCGGCTCCGCCCAGGGCGCCGAGGACCAGGACGACCGGCAGCACGACGGCCGCGATACGGCGGACGCGCGCCGAGGCCGGACGGTCGGCGCCGCCGTCGAGGGTCTCCGGGACACCGTCCAGGGTCTCCGGTACGTCAGGAGTGCCCGGCATTGCGGGCGCCGAGTCGAAGGGTGCGTCGCTCACAGCCGTCCCACCTGCCGTTCCACCAGGGAACGGATCTCGCTCACCTTGATCGGTTTCGTATCGAAGATGTGGATGTCGACCATGAGGTCACCGCGGAATGCGATGGCGCGTGCCTTGTAGAGCGGGAGATAGCCGGGCTTGTTCTGCACGGGGTACACGAACGCCCGCCCCTCGGCGCTGCCCTTGATCGCGTGGCCTTCGTTGCCGGCGCCGTTCTTCTCGTACGGCATGTACGTCAGTTGGTCACGGGCGTGCTCGACTGCACCGAAGCCACCGTCCGCCCGGAACTGCACGAGGCGAACCTGGGTCTCCTTGTAGCCCTGCTCCCAGTCGACCGCCGCGACCCGGCGGATGCTCTGCCTGGTGAGCTCCTCCAGCATCCACTTCGGATTCTCGTACTCCTCGACGTACGACGGCACAGGCATGTAGCCGTCCCAGAGCGAACTGAGCAGGGTGCTCTTCGCCCCCTTCGGCTTGCCCACCAGAAGCTTGCGCAGATCCCCGTTGGTCTTGCCGCCGAGCGCCGCGGACTTCGCCGCCTTGTCGGACTTCGCGGGGTACGCCAGGTCCTGCTGGCTCAGCGCCGGCAGCGGCGTCGGCTCGCGCTCCGCCTGGACGGTGTAGCCGAAGGCCGTGCCGCCCGCGACGCCGAGCAGCGCCGCGGCGAGAATCAGGGCGGTCGTGCGACCGCGGCGGCGCTTCGGGCGCTCGGGAGCCGCGTCGGGCTCCTGCGGTATCGGTGTCGGTGGCGACTCGTCGGTCGCCGGCCGGAACTCCGGCATCGGCGGTGCTGCTGGTTCCACGGTCCCCCCAGGACTCTCAGGACTCACCGGGTTCACCGAACCCGAAGTGCCGATTCCGTATCGGCGCGCCCAGAAGACCCCCGGGAATCGCGAGGAGTTGTACGACTCCGGATAACGGTTCGGACACCTCCTGACCTGCGAGGAACCACATCACCGCAGAACCGCTCGCACCCTCCGCCACCGGTACACAAGCAGCCAATCGCTCCGGCACCGATGACTTTCCGCGCCGCCATCCGTCAACTTGTCGTAAGCAGCGGCCAATTGAGCATCACACGAGAGGCATACGACCATGAGCGAGCAGAACAGCAGCGACGCCGGCGGGTTCTCCTACTCCGTCTCCCGCGAGATCGCCGCCCCGGTGTCCCGCGTGTGGCAGGCCTACACGACCGCGGCCGAGTGGCCGTCCTGGTTCGGGGCCGTGGAGGGCACGGTGGAGATCGACGTACGGCCGGGCGGACCGTGGAAGGCGACACTCGGGATGCCGGACGGCGGGCAGTTCCCGCTGAGCGGTGAGTTCCGCGAGGTCGTCGAGCACGAGCGGATCGTGCTCACGATGGACGTGCCGGGTCAGGCCCCTGAGGTCATGCAGGTCGCCTTCGAGGAGAGCGGCAGCGGCACGAAGGCGACGCTCAGCCAGACCTGCGCCACGCAGGAGGCCCACGACCAGGCGCGCGAGGGCTCCGAGATGATCCTGGCGGGGCTTGCGGCTCATTGCGCTGGGGGCGACGAATAGGAGCCCCCGCAAACCCCGGGATACCTCCGCTCCCAAGCTCATCGGCGTGCCCCGCCCCAGACGCCTACTCTGGAGAGATGTACACGCGAAGGCGGCACGTCTACTTCGCCATGATGGGCCTGTGCATCGGCCTCTTCGTGCTGGCGTGGGCCATCGTCCGGCTGTGGTCGGTCCCGGTCGCGGTCGGGATGTGCGTGGTCGCCATGGTGATCCCGCCGGTCGCCGCGATCGTCGCCAACCGGCGTGGACCGGAGGACCGCTGGTGGGACGACCCCTCGGGGGATTCCAAGTCCGACGACTGGTGGGACGAGCTGGACGGCAAGCGCAAGCCGCCCCCGTAACAACAAGCCGGAGGACCGCACCCGTTGCCTGGTAAGCGTCCAACCCCCAGGGGTGCGGCCCTCCGGCCGTTTCAGCAGGCAGCGCTCACGCTGCCGTAGCGGTGCTCAGACCGCGATCGCGACCTCGGCGAGGCCGCCGGTCTGCGCGACCACCGTGCGGTCCGCGGTGCCGCCGGGCACGAGCGCCCGCAGCGTCCACGTGCCCTCGGCCGCGTAGAACCGGAACTGCCCGGTCGCCGAGGTGGGCACCTCGGCGGTGAACTCACCGGTCGAGTCGAGCAGTCGCACATACCCCGTGACGGGCTCGCCGTCGCGGGTCACCTGGCCCTGGATGGTGGTCTCACCGGGCTTGATCGTCGAGGCGTCGGGGCCGCCGGCCTGCGCTCCACACATAGGTCGAATCCTTTCGAAGGAAGGTCAGCGGAAGGTCAGTTGGAGCCGAGCTCGATCGGCACGCCGACGAGGGAGCCGTACTCGGTCCAGGAGCCGTCGTAGTTCTTGACGTTCTCGACACCGAGCAGCTCGTGCAGCACGAACCAGGTCAGGGCCGAGCGCTCGCCGATACGGCAGTACGCGATGGTGTCCGTGGCGAGGTCGACCTGCTCGTCGGCGTAGAGCTGCTTGAGCTCGTCGTCCGACTTGAAGGTGCCGTCGTCGTTGGCGTTCTTGGACCACGGGATGTTGCGGGCGCTCGGCACGTGGCCGGGGCGCTGCGACTGCTCCTGCGGCAGGTGCGCCGGGGCGAGCAGCTTGCCGCTGAACTCGTCGGGCGAGCGCACGTCGACCAGGTTCTGGGTGCCGATCGCGCTCACGACGTCGTCGCGGAAGGCGCGGATCGCGGTGTTCTGGGCCTTGGCCTTGTACTCGGTCGCCGGGCGCGCGGCGATCTCGGTGACCAGGTCACGGGAGTCGAGCTCCCACTTCTTGCGGCCGCCGTCGAGGAGCTTCACGTCCTGGTGGCCGTAGAGCTTGAAGTACCAGTAGGCGTACGAGGCGAACCAGTTGTTGTTGCCGCCGTAGAGCACCACGGTGTCGTCGTTGGCGATACCGCGCTCGGAGAGCAGCTTCTCGAAGCCGGCCTGGTCGACGAAGTCGCGGCGGACCGGGTCCTGCAGGTCCTGCTTCCAGTCGATCTTGATGGCGTTCTTGATGTGGTTCTTGTCGTACGCCGAGGCGTCCTCGTCGACCTCGACGATGGCGACCTTGGGGTTGTCGAGGTTGGCCTCGACCCAGTCGGCGTCCACCAGGACGTCATTGCGGCTCATGTGCTGTCTCCTCCGGGGCAGTTACGGCAGGGATGCGGCAAGGCATGCGAAAACGGGGTGCGCGCACGGGCACGGGGTGACCCCGAGCCGTGACGGCTCAAGAGGTCCGGGGAAAGCGGGAGGTGGTGGCCGGACAGGCCGGATGCCCGCTCAGGCGGTGCGACAGAGCATGGCGGCGACGCGGCACAGGTCCACTGCCCGCCGCTTCGTGAGATCCGCCGCCTGTTGCTTCATGGGCCCGATCGTAGGGACGTATCGGTCGCCGTGTCACCGGTCGTCCGTATTTTGATACGCGATCGTCCGAATGCCGGGACGGAAGGGCCCCGAGGCCGGGGGTGACGGGGTCCGGGAGGCGGTGTCGCGCCCGTCACACCCCGAAGATGGACTGCTTCGTCTCGCACTACGGGATACATCGCTGATACGGAGGGGTGCCGCGGACTGTGGCGCGGGGAGAGCCGCGGACTGTGGCGCGGGGTGTGCCGCGAGGTGTGCCGCGGAGCGTCAGCCGACCAGCTTGACCTGGGTGCCGGTGACCGCGATCTCCACACCCTTCTCGGCCGACCGGACCGACTTGAGATCGATGCCCGCGGGCAGCCCGTCGATCTTCTGCTTGAAGTCGGTGATCTCGCGCATCTTGCGGTCCGCGACGGAGACACCGGCCAGCTTGGGCATCGCGTCGGCGTGGACGTAGACCGTGTTGCCGTCCTCGACCGTGACCGTGCTGGTCACACCGATCGGCGGGAGCTTCTTGCCGAAGGCCGTGACCTCGATGGCCACCTTGATCTTGCCGTTGTCCGCCGCGGAGAGTCCCACGACCTTGGCCGTCATCCCGGGAGCGACCTGTGCGGACTCCACCTTCGCGGCCTTCAGGAGTTCGTCGTACGCGATGAGCGCGGAGCCGTCGGCGCTGTCGGCGGTGGCCGAGCTGTAGCTGTCGGAGAACTCGACGCCGCGCATCGTGGCGTCCAGCTCGGCGATACGGATCTTCTTGCCGTCCTCGGCGGGTGCCTCGTAGTCGTCGATGCCGATCGAGACGTCGTCGAGCTTGCCGCCGGCGAGCTGGGTCAGGAAGGGGAAGCCGTTGATGGAGACGTCCGGCTTCTCGGCCAGGCCCTCGCTGACGCGTATCTTGTCCGCGGCCTCGTCCTCGGCGAAGCCCACGGCGATGCGGTCGGCCGCGATGAAGAGTCCGCCCAGGATCACGGCGATGATCAGGAGTATTCGCAGTCCGCGCACGGTGTTGCCCCCACCTCAGGTGTCTTTGCGGGGAGCCTAACCGTGTCCCCTGCGGCAACGTCGAACACTCGAGATCTTGTCGAACAGCTGTGACAACGCCGCTGGGGTGGCCCCTCCTGTCAGGGAAGGGCCACCCCAGCGCCGTACGGGCCGAGACGGTCAGCCGATCGCGCGCCCCAGCAGATACACCGCGGGCGCGGCCGCGGCGAGCGGCAGCGCGACGCCGGCGGTCATGGGCACGAAGCGCGGCGGGGAGTCGTAGCTGGCCCCGCGCGGGC